>CAXNGE010000001.1:0-17907 GCA_964201935.1 Alphaproteobacteria bacterium
TAAAATAAAGAGTAAACCCATCACAAATCACGACTCCAGGTTGCCAATTTTTTTGGCTAACTAGAGCAAAAACAAAAGGATCCTGTTCGTCGCATTCTCTGCCAATATTTTCTTGAGCTCGCTTTAGTGCAAGTGGCTGACCTAGTAGATCTTCATATGTCTTAACGTCACAGTAAGTAAGTTCCTTTCTCAGTGGTGTTTGGCGATAATCATAATACGAAACTCTATCTACACCTTCAATCAATTTAGCTTGGGTCTCTTTGAATTTCTCACTAATTTCTTTTTGCCTTTGCACAGCGATAGTTCTTATTTCCTCGTCTAAAGGTGAGTCACTTCGTCCACAAAACTTTAACTCCGTAGCCTCACTTAACTCCATCGCTCCAACATTCGCCGTCATTGCCATCATCCCGATCAATGACGCCATAATAATCTTCTTTGTTCTTTTCATTCTTAATTCCTCCTAAAAACGTAACTTTGTTGCTCCTGTATAAGTATAATAAGGTATTAGTGACACAATGTCAATAAAAAATTGAATAAAGTTGTTTGGTGCGGATTATAAACCAAGACGGCGCAGTTTATCCACCGCGCCGTATATTTATATTATTATTCAGCTTTTCCCGATAGGACATCCATTACCTTTTTGATGCGCTCTTCTAAGGCTGCATTATGCGATTTCATTTCTGAAAGTTCTGTTTCTAGAGCTTGGATTCTCTGTTGTGGTTGCTCATCTTCCAATTGCAACTGTGGCTTATCACAAACCAATCTAATTGTTTCCTGTATTTGTTTTTCAGACAATTGCGGCTGCTGATCATCAACAACCTGCCGGATTGTGAGCGTTTGGTCTTGAGTGTTGCTGCGCAACTTTTCAATCTCCCCTTCGAGTATGATATTTGCACATGCGAGCTTATATATTTTTGTCTCGGCATCATGCACGGCTATCTGCACTTGCTCTGCTACGGTTTTTTTGACGGAATCTAATTCTTGTTTATAAGCATCGGCACAAAGCTTATATGCACTCGCCGCTTTAGCTATGAAGTCCCCTGAATAGACCGTCGCAAGAAAAGCCTGTCTCTGCTGATCATTATAAGCCTGCCCCATGAATATTAACAGTTGAATAAGTTCTTCTGGACTGAGTTTATTCAACACATCATGATTGTACCCTTTATAGGCTTCATCAAAGCATGAGTAACGAAGAGAAGTTTGGACTTCTTCTTTATTCGCTTGATTCGATAGCACAACAACAGCCCTACCTTGAGCTTCCGGTACTCCTCGCAACCTAAGTGCTAGCTTTCCATGTTTCTTTTCGGGACTTCTTTCTAGAGCTTCTTTAGTCATCTGCCTAAAAAAATCTTCTTCTGGCAGGCTTTGTTTTAACGTTTCGTATTGATTTTCCCCTATTAGCGATATCTGTTTTATATCCAGCGATTCCTGTGATGCCTGCGAAGCCTTTTCTTCACTCGTAGCTCCAACATCTGCGGCTATAACCATCCCTCCAAGCAAAGTTGCTACGAGGGTTTTCTTCATAATGTTCATAGTTTTCTCCATAAAATGCAAATCCATTGCTTTTTGTTCAAATAGAGTAGTATTTTTGATGTAGGCTGTCAACTCCAAAATAACAGTGGCATTTTGCCTCTCTTGACAGAGTGTAAAAAATATAGTACCATATTGTATAGTCACATGATTTCCAGCAAGTTTGCCAAGATATATCAAAGAAATCATGGAGGACGTCATCAGAAGGGCGGAGAAGCTTTCGTCAAACGAGGTTCCAGTCGTTGCGGCAGTTGCTCTTGATTCCGGCGAAGTTTTATCCATCGCATCAAATGAGGTTGAATCTTCAAAATGTCCTTGGGCGCACGCTGAATTCTTGGCTGTGAGCCAAGCAATAGAAGGGTTAAATACTAAGTATCTTGATAATGCCAGCATTTATGTCATCCTAGAACCCTGTGCATTTTGTGCAGCCGTCCTTGAAAAGGTGCGCATTGGAGGGATATTCTTCGGAGCATACGACCCTAAATTTGGAGCAATATGTCATAATATCAATTTATTCGAGCATTCGTTAATCAAGCCGCATATAATAGGGGGCATACAAGAAGAGCGCTGCTCTAACATTATGAAGAATTTTTTTGGCGCCTTGAGGAGAGAAAAAAATGGTGAGATTAAATAAGGCGATGTCCATGCTTGGAATCTGCTCAAGAAGAGATGCTGATTTTTATATAAACGAAGGAAAAATCAAGGTAAACGGATCGCTTGTAAAGGAGGTCGGAGTCAAAGTTTCCGGCGGCGATGTCATCGGTTTCGCTGGCAAAAATTTTAAATTCCAAGAGGAGATGGAGCATAAAGTTTGGCTGTATTATAAACCCGTTGGCCTTGTTACAACTCATAGCGATGAAAAAAACAGGGAGACGGTTTTTGATGATTTGAGAGAAAAAATCAAAGAAAGAGTCATATCCGTTGGCAGGCTAGATCTAAACTCGGAGGGGCTTTTGCTCCTGACAAATAGCGGAGATTTTGCAAGATTTGCTGAGTCCCCAAAAACAGGCTGGGAAAGGCATTATAAAGTTAGGGTTTTTGGCGTTCCAGATCAAGATATGCTAAGAAAACTCGAGGGAGGAATGATAATTGATGGTTTTAAATATGCCCCTATGACGATCAAATCGGTAGACAAAATGGTCTCCAGAAATTGTTGGATAGATTGTATCTTGCGAGAGGGCAAAAACAGAGAAATTCGAAATCTCTTCGAACATTTCGGCCTGCAAGTTAGCAGACTCATTCGATATAAATACGGACCATATGATCTTAAAGACATGAAGCCTGGGGAAGTTGTTGAGGGCGATGATTATCGGTTTTGATGATCAATCGTTCTGTTCATTAATCTGATTAATATGAACGCAGGAATGGTCAAAATATAAAACCAAATTACGCAGCCAATGTTGCTTTTGAAGAAGGAGGATAACAAGAGCATCACGCAAGGAGTAAGGCCGCCAATAACTGAGCCCATTGATTCCGCGAATGCAAACCCAGTGTATCTGTATGAAACCTTGAATAAATTAGAGATATAAGTTGCTGAACAGCTAACAACTGATGAACTGAGGAATGTTATTATCGCCATATACAGATATATTTTGGTTATGGTTAATTCTGAAGAGATGAGAAAGCAAAGAGGCCAGGCCATTGCAATTAGTGATAATGTCCCGTATTTTAATAATCGCTTGAGTCCAATAATATTGGCAATCTTCCCCATAATCATTATTGATACAGCACTGAAAAACAAATTTATCATAATGAAAATCATACTCTCATGAGCTGTATATCCAGCCTGTTGAAACAATCTGCTACCAAATATTGTTGACGAATAAGAAAGGCCAATATAACAGGCCGATATTGCAATGCTTGTGGCAATTTCTAGTTTATAGTTTTGCATTATTTTTTTTATTGGAGATTCCGCGATTCTCCTTTCTTCAAAGGCCTTAATATACTCGCGTGTTTCCGGCATTTTTTGCCACATTGTGAGAATGATCAGAGCGGATATCCCACCAACGATATATGGCAACCTCCAAAACCATTCTGGAGTTCCGTTTTTCGTTATAAAAAAACAAACGATTGCTGCGATAGCCCCCCCCATTATCCCACATGAAATTATAGCTGATGCCGAGCTCGGATGAATGTTCCCAGTTTCATGATTATATATCAAAACTCCAGAATACTCAGCACCAAGAAAGAAGCCGTGTATTGACCTTAAGAGCACCAACATGATGGGAGCTATGACTGTTATCTGATAAGTAGGCAGCAACCCTGTTATAAGATCAGCAAGACCTATCCCAAAGATCCCCATAAGAAGTATTTTTTTCCTGCCAATTTTATCGCCAAGCTTCCCAAAAACTATCGCACCAAGAGGTTGAAACACATACATCATTGCAAAAGCAGAATATGATAACAAAAGTTGAACAATAGGATCGGAGCTTATTCCAAAGAAGATTGGTGCTATCACAACCGATAAGAAACCATTTATGACATTATCGAAACTTATAACTATGTGTCCGGCTACGATTGCTTTATTAAGCTTCATGCGTTTGTTAAATCGCTAATGAATCAATATGGATATAGCATAATGGTTTCCGGCCCCAAGTCAAGACAAATTAAAGTTCAAAAAAACCCGTAAAATAGCAACAATATTGCGCCTCGTTTCGTTTTTTGATGGCAAAGTTTTTTGCGTTGGCGCAAAATGCTGAACAGCTAGTGCTTTTCTAAGTGTAAGTTATTTTGAGGTTTTAATTTACCTCAGACTCAGTGGGCGTAAAAACCTTTTGACAAAATCTACAGGCTTATGAAAAAATAAATGTAAGGCCTACGATACAGATGAGTGCGTCAGGAAGAGGCTCAAAGACGCAGGTTGCCAGGCCGTTATTCCTCCAAGGCACGACAGATTGCCCCCTCCTGATTACGATAAGAGCCTTCCATCTCATAGAGAATTTTTTTGCAAAACTCAAGCAGTATAGCATGACAAGACAGCCAAAAACTTCTAGTGGGACTTTTTATATGGCTGCTTCTGTTATCTTATTAGATTAATTGATGCCCCCTTAGTGAAATTATAGATTTTTTTGAAATTTACATTGCAAAATGACGGATTATACATTATAATATTACTTTAAACGCGTGAGGTTTTGAAGATGTCTCAAAAAAGCGGGTTTTTTTCATTTCTGAAAGATTCTATTCCTAGCACAATAATAGCAATAGGAGTCTCTTCCCTGCTGATTAATGCGTCAACTTCGGTTATATTTGCAGGAAGCGCTCTGTATCTTAAGACTGTTCTTGGTGTTTCTGCGGCCAGCATAGGGTTCTTGGAGGCCATTGTCGAGGCTATTGCTTATGCCGTTCGTATTTTCTCAGGCGTGATTAGTGATTATTTCAAGAGAAGAAAAACATTAATGATTATTGGATATGCGATGGTGACAATATCCAAGCCGCTACTTGCTTTATCACATTCTTTTGTGCAGATTTTTCTGGCTAGGGCTTTAGATAGAGTTGGGAATGGAATTCAGGCAAGCCCGAGGGATGCCCTCATAGGAGATGAAGCCCCAAAGAAAACAAAGGGAGCGTGCTTTGGATTAAGGCAGAGTTTATCAGTTGCTGGCTCAACATTGGGAGCAATATTAGGTATCGTTGTTATGAAGCTCTCGAACAACAATTTCGAATTGATGTTTTTTTTGGCTGGGATTCCAGCGGTTGTCGCTGTTTTCATATTAATCGCCTTTGTCAAAGAAAAGAAGCATCCTGCTCATGATAGGCGCAAAATAAGATTTAAGGACGCCAAACTCTTGGGAAAGAAATTCTGGGTATTAATGGCTGTCGTAACGGTTTTTATGCTTGGGAGATTCACGGAAATTTTCATAACTCTCCACGCTTGCGAGACCTTTAAATTAGACTTGGCCTATGGAACTGCTATATCAGCTATCTACAACTTAATATCGGCTTTCGTCTCATATCCAGCCGGGAGAATATCCGATAAAATGGACAGAACAACTTTATTGCTCATTGGGTTTTTCCTGCTACTTTTGTCTCATGTCCTATTGGGATTCGCTATAAATTTATATATGGTGTTTTTAGGAGCAACCATATGGGGGGCTCAAATAGGAATAACACAGAGCATATTTGCCACACTCGTCTCGGATTACGTTCCAAAGGATCTCAGAGGGTCTGGCTTTGGAGTGTACTATCTTGTCGTTGCAGTTTCTTCGGCTGTTGCAAGTGCTCTTGCCGGAATCTTGTATGAAGGATGCGGTGCCTCATGCACGTTTAAAACAGGGGCCGTCTTCTGTTGCACAGCCATAACAATCTTGTGCTTTTCTAAAAAATTCTTGAAATCATATGGGGACGGATATCAGGCTAGCTAAGTTTAGGAGCGTCAAATAAAAACATTGTCTGAATTCAGGTTTTAGGTATTTAGAAAAACATTTTTGTTCTATTGTTTAGAATTTACCGACACAATAAAGTTCTATATGGATCAAAGCGAAATTAACTGACGTTGTTTATTATTTTGAGTGAAAATCTTTTGCAGCTGAAAAAGTTTTTATCGAACCCCTAGATATTCTTCGACATATTTTGCTGCGAGGGCTCCTTGGCCAGCTGAATATATCGCTTGCTTCAGGCTGTCGCTTACAACATCTCCAATTGCAAAAATTCCAGGGCAGGAGGTCTTTGTTTTGCTTGTTTTTATGTGCCCTGTTTCATCCAATTCGACCAAATTCTCAACGATAGAGGAGACAGGAACTGTTCCGATTGCTATGAAGATTCCATCTATTGGCATCTCTGTTTGCGTTTTATCAATTGTGTTTTGAATCGTCATTCCCTGGACTGAAGAAGCGCCTGATATTTTTACAATTTCTGAATTCCAAATGCATTTGATTTTGTCGTTTCCTAGGAGCCTTTCCTGCATGATTCTATCGGACTTTAGAGAATCTCTCCTGTGAATTAAAAGCACCTCTGCTGCAAAACTCGATAAGAACAATGCCTCCATAACCGCAGTATTGCCTCCTCCAACGACGGCTACTCTTTTGTTCTTAAACATAGGTCCATCGCATGTTGCGCACCAGGAAACTCCTTTGTTCGAAAATTCTGCCTCTCCTGGGACTTCCAGATGCCGATGATTCGAGCCAGTTGCAACTACAATGGCTTTTGATATTAAAGGCTCTGTCCCGGAAAGTTTTATTTCAAAGGTTCCATCCTTTGTTTTGGAAATCGACTCGACTTTATCATATATAATTTCGGATCCAACTACCTCGGCGTGGGATATCATTTTCATCATCAGATCAACCCCTGAGATGGACTCAAACCCAGTGTAATTTTCTACGACGTCTGTCTTGGTGAGCTGTCCACCAGGTGTGTCCCCAGAAATAATAACTGGACTTAAGCCAGATCTTGCGCAATATACAGCGCATGTTAATCCTGCGGGCCCTGAGCCGATTATAACAACGTTTTTCATACCATCAACATTCCTCCATTCACGTGAATTGTTTGGCCTGTGATATAAGAAGCTTCCTTTGAAGCTAGGAAACAGCATGCATTTGCAACATCTTCTGGGGTTCCAATACGGCTCATCGGAATTTTCATCATAAATCTTTCCTTGGCCTGATCACTGAGTTTTTCGATCATCGGTGAATTTATAGCGCCGGGAGCTATGCAATTAACCGTGATTCCTTTTCTGGCGCATTCTAAGGCTATAGCCTTCGACATTCCGATTACTCCCGCCTTACTTGCGCAATAATTAACCTGTCCAATATTTCCTGTGAATCCGACGACAGAACTTATATTAATGACTCTGCCGAATCTTTGAGGCCCCATTGCGGCTATAGCGTCCTTAGTTAATATGAAACTAGCCTTTAAGTTAATGTTTAAAACCTCATCGAGATCTTCGTCTGTCATTTTTCCAAAGAGCATGTCTTTGTTGATGCCAGCATTATTAACGAGAATATCAAGGCCGCCGAGTGATTCTATCGCTCTTTTGACGAGTTCTTTCGTTTCGGCAATATTGGATAAATTGCATTGCAAAATAACGGGGGACTTCCCTGTTTTTTCTTGGATTTCTCTGGAGGTTTCCTCTAATGCTTCAAGCCTCGTGCCGGAAATTGCGACGCTTGCTCCTTGAAGAGCAAGATTTATAGCAAAAGCTTTACCTATGGAGCCACTAGCCCCCGTTACTAAAGCCCTTTGATTCTCTAGTGAAAACAACATGTTCTATCCTGTTTTTTGCCCATGTCTAATTTTGATTAAGATAACAGGAAAAGTCAAGTATGTCAATTTGAACTTCAAGGTTCCCCAGTTGCAAAGTCCCAACCTCCTTATGCTTTCTCGTAATACGTGTGTTGACGTGTTGTTTTCGTATATAAATCGGTTAATTTTTCTTCAAGTTATCCAGCTTGAAAGTTTTTGCAAAAAAGCACGGCACGTAAATGTTGCGTTAGAAAGAAGCCCCACCGTAAAGTCGCAAGGGCGGTACCTGGCACATTCGCGGTAGATATCATTAAAAGCCATATGTCAGTTTCTAATTGAATTTCTCAAGAAAATGTATTAGAATTTATAATCTATAGCAGACATTTAAGCAAATATAGCTTTATAAATAATGATTATCATAAAAGACCTAGTTAAAAAATTCGGTTCGAGAGAAATAGTTCGTGAGTTCTCTCATCATTTTTCAAAGAACGCCAATATTGGAATAGTCGGAGCAAATGGAGCCGGGAAAACAACATTCCTTAACATGATTATCGGAATCGAGCCACATGACCTCGGAGACATAGTCGTTCCAAAGGGATGTATCCTTGGATATCTCCCGCAAGAACCCTGTGAAAATCCCAAGGAAACCATCCTTAAGGAATGCATCTCTGGACACATCAGGCTCTCAGACCTTCAAGAAAAATTAGATAACTCCTTGAAGATGATGGAAGAAAACTACTCCGATGAAGTCTACGCGGAATATGAACTGATAGAGAAGGAATTTTCAGACAATGACGGATATGCACTTGAGGCTGAATGTAAAGGAATACTGGTTGGTCTCGGATTTGAAACCTCGCAATTTGATGACAGCCCATTGATTTTATCTGGTGGCTGGAGGATGAGACTCGAGCTAGCTAAGTTGCTTATCAACGAGCCAAACTTCCTGGTTCTCGATGAACCAACAAACCACCTCGATCTACCAAGTCTCTCTTGGCTTGAGCAGTATCTAAAATCATTTAAGGGGACTCTCCTCTTCGTTTCACATGATCGAGATTTCTTGAATAATATCGCTGACAACATTATGCATATCGCTAATGGAAACATCAATTTCTATACTGGGAATTTTGATGATTTCGTAGAGCAAAGAGAGGCAAAACAGGAGCAAGCTCAAAAACAAGTCGAATCGCTAAAGAAAAAACAAGACAGCCTTCAGGAATTCGTCGATAGATTCAAGAGCAAGGCCTCGAAAGCAAAACAGGCTCAAAGCAAAATGAAAATGATAGAGAGGTTAAAACAGCTCGAGGGAAGATTGGATGTTGATGATCAGGACAAACAGGCCTCCTTTAAAATAGCAATCGAACAACAAAGCGGCAAAATCGTCTTGGACATAGACAATGCCTCCATAGGATACGGAGACCTCGTTTTGAACAAAGACCTGGATCTGAGAGTTCTGCGAGGCAATAAGGTCGCAATCATCGGGGCAAATGGAATCGGAAAATCGACCCTTCTAAAAAGCATCGTCGGAGAAATCCCGTTCTTATCTGGAGAATTTCATTTAGGAACAAATGTCTCCGTCGGATATTATGCACAGGGACAGCTTGAAATCCTCGATCCAAACTTAGACGCGCTTGAAAACGTTTTAAGGCTCGCAGGCAATATCACTCAACAGCAGGCCAGATCTCTTCTTGGCTGTCTCTTGATCACGAAAGACGATGTTAAAAAGCCTGTGAGAGTTCTGTCTGGTGGAGAGAAAAGCAAAGTTGCAATAGCAGCTCTTCTCGCTAAAAAAAGCAACTTCCTGATCTTGGACGAACCAACGAACCACCTTGACATGTCGAGCTCTGAAGCTCTTGCCTATGCTCTTTCAAGATACGATGGAACCGTCCTGACTGTCAGTCATAATCGAGCCTTCATAAGCACTGTTGCGACACATATATTCAAGATGGACAAATCCAAGAAAGCGGAGCTCATAGGGGTTGATTAACACCTTATCTAAAAAATTTTGTCATGGGCAAAGAATTTTTGCACGAAATTAACGGATTATTAACTTTCTTGTCTTAACATAAATTCATACACAGAGTTCACATAAACCTGTGTATCAAGTTTGGGGAGGCTTGTTTTAATATGGTTACATGGCGTTTTGGTGTTTTGTCTTTTCTAGTCTTCTGTTTAAGCCAGGCTTCTGGATCTGACATCACCATAATTCCAGGCCAAGATCAAAATGACAATATGAATGTCGAAAACCAATCGAAATCTGATGATTCAACAAAAACTCAAGACCGATCTATCAATGAAAACAATAGAGATTTTCCTGAAATTCAGAATCAGCCAACTGTGTCTGAAAATCGTCTTACAAACGAAGACCTGTCTGTGAATAAAGCTCAGGCTCAAAATAATGCAGATTTTTACGATCCGCCTGTTCAGCACGAAGCAACAAGAGACAAAAAATATAACACAGATCAATTAGAGCACAGCCAAGATCATGGATTTGAAAACGCGCCATCTAATTCTGCTTCCGAACAAAAAGAATCAAATGTTGGAAACCAAGAAGAAGATTCAGACATCGAACATACGGAAAAAGAAAAAAATTCAGTAGTGATGAAAAAATTAAAAGATATAGAAAAGTTGGTTTCTCAGCCTGAAGGACAAAAGCCCAAAAAAAACTCTGGATCTTCCAATGTTGGTCAAAAGAGAGCCGACGAACCAAACAAAAATATCGAAAAAACGCTTGAAGATCTTCGTAAAACTCTCGGAGAAGATGTTGCAGAAATCCTAACTGGAGAAAAATTTCACGCCCCTTTTATAGATAGTGCTATCAAAATAGCTCTTGCGCAAAAGGCCACTAAAGAGTTAACTAAACCAATAACTGATGAATCTAGCAAAAAGTCCACAGAACTCAGCGAGGATGCCTTGAACAAAACAGCAGAGTCTGTTTCGGATGCTTCAGCCTTGGCAAAAGAATTAGCAAGTGTCTTGTTAGAAATCAACAGCCTTGCCACACAAGCAAAAACAGAAAAGACCAACACTGCAAAACTAGCAAAAACATTGCTTTCTCTGCATCAAACCTTAAAATCAAAAAGTGCAAACATCGAACAAACCATCGCTGCCTTTAACTCATTAGTAGTGGCAAGTGTTAATTTAGGAGAGGCTAATGCTAAAGCTATCGGCACAATTGCTAACGCCAATAGCACACCTCCAAACTTAAAAGATTATTTAATAGCTGACAAAAACTTGCTTGCGTTTTTTTTCAATGAGATTGCCAGCTCATGTAAGTCCTGCTTGGAAGCTTTAAACATGCTCTCCGGGCTAATTATCAACTGCCAAAAATTATTGACAAAATTCTCCGAGGAACAAACTGCTAATAATGCGATGCAGTTAACGAAAAATTAATAGATAATCAGTAAAATTTTAGTAAATAACACGAAGGAATTTAAAAAATGCGCTTGATATTAATTGCTTGTCTGCTGACATCGCTTGCTGTTGCTGGCGGGGATCCATTCAAGGTTGGAGATATAAAAGTACATTGCGATTGCAATGGCAAGTGGGCTAAGGACAGCGTTGCAACAGGAGTGCTCGCGAAACTTCCAAAACACGGAAAACTGTTTATAAAACACGAGAGGAATATGAAGAGTGGTGCCCTCGGTGAGACTCGAACTCACACGTCCTGATGAACGTCAGATTTTGAGTCTGATGCGTCTACCAATTCCGCCACAAGGGCAATCCTCGGGTAGGATAGCATTAATATCAGATCTTGTAAACAATTTTTTAATTGTTTTAGGATTAGTGCGGAAAAAAAAGGTCATTTAATTCTTGGGTCGATGTTATTCTGTCTTTCAATGATTTGATTGCACTTTGTTCTGTTTTCTTGCTATTTTCCCTAGCAATGAATTCATCAGCTAGGCGAGGGGCGCTTCTGTATAAATCGATTATGCTATGCTCATTTAGTGTTGCCAACTTTAATGCCTCGTTATGAAACTTGCTGTTATAATCCACAACCTTTTGATTATATATCGCGGCTATCGTTGTTCCATTAATTTCCCCGGATTCTTTCCGATTTGCTACGCATGCCTCTGCAAAAAAAGTCAACTTTGTTTCTTGCGTCATCTTATTAATTTGCCTTGATATGTCGGTCACAGTACTTTGCCTGCCGTATCTTGTTTTGTTACATTCGACCGTGACTGCTTGCAAGAATTTAGCCTGCTCACGAATGGAATCAACGGCATCAATGGCGGCAATGCATTGACGCAATCTATTGCAGTCATCTTGACTCCAGAGGTTGGTGTAAAATAAGTAACTGTAATCTTGTTTGCTCTTAAAATAATAATGCTCGCGGACACTTTTGCCGTCTCGCCCCAACCTACTTGCTATTTCTGTCCACGATATTCTTTGTTGTGGATATTGTGCTTGTTGACATCTCACTTCTTCATACAATAAATCATCATCTTGCTGCGTCCATATTTTGTGTTTCTTCATCGGATCAGTTGCCATCGCATTAAATGCAAAAAACTGAGTCATGATCGACACAACAATTAATAGTGATATTTTCTTCATAAACTCAACCTCCTAAAGAACTATTATTCTAAATTATTAACATGTTTTTTGACAATGTATCAATATTATGACAACTCGCGGCCTAGAGTCAAGCAAAAAATATTACCTCACGAATGGGGGGACTCTCTTGAAAGCAAAGGCATTCTCATATCCTATGTCCGAACAAACAATTTGACAGTGATTACTTATTCATGATATCCTAAAATTATGCGATATCAATCGCTGTACTTTGGGAGGATTACAAAATGACTAAAAACAACACGGTAAAATTATGTTTAATTACCTCGATTCTTTGCATTTGCAATGCCGAAGCTTTGAACGTTGAGAAAATTTATTCATGTCACACTGATGCGATAAGGAGCTCTGCTTCTTCTGACAAATGGTATAAGCCTGGTGGAAAAATCGGAGATGGCACATTGGCAGATGATCCGATAAAACAACTCGGAATTATAATAAAAGAGATTGAAACGGATAACACGACCGTGTCAGCATTGGACGAAACTTTAAAAACTATTGCTTCTCAAATCCTTAAAAATAAACCTGCAAAAATAACTGACTATATAACGGGGGCGAATTTCAATTATGTTTTTGCCAAGAAGACATTGTCTTCCATTAAACAAAAAACTTTCAATAGCAAGGCTGACAATACATCCACTTTGACCTCCATCATAAAACAACACAGACAGTCTGTCGAAAGGATGTTTGTCAATATCGCCGTAAACTCTATGCTAAATGTTTCTGAAAACGACACTTTTTTATATCTGACACATCTAAAACTTCCAAATATGTTTGAGGAAATTAACATTGTTAAAGCATGCGAGAAAGAGTTGTCAACAACCTCGCCATTTGTTGCCGGCCAATATAGTTATCTGGACAATGCCAGCGCAGAAGTGCAAAAGGAATCGCTAAAGGCCGTATTGAATTATTCCGTCACAACTGATAACGTGACCAATGCAAAAGCTATTGCTCAAAACAAGGGGTTCAAGTATTTTAACACAGAAGATATGATAGACTTATTCGTCAGCAAAGTTTATGGCGGATACAAGGCAATTTCGGATCCTGACAAAATCTATCTATTAAACGCAGAGATTGTGATCCCATTCCAAGCTCAAACCGCAAATGATGCAGTTATCAAAAAACTTGTGACAAACTTTAGTCAGATCACGACTGCTTCGCAACAGAGCCCGGCAATGGATTTAATGGTGTATGGTCTAAACACAAAAAATATAACGGAGGACACTCTATGCAAGATGAAGGCTATAATTCCAACGAGCGCATTCACTGCAAAGATGACAAGCAAAATCGCCAACGGAGCAACGATCTTACATGTCGCCGCAACAGGAGACAAGAAGATTCCTCTCGTTTTCACTAAGAGCGAAATCGCTTCAATGATAAATCAAATAGATTCAAGGGGAAACACTCCACTTAACTTAGCCTATTTAAGCAAGAAAACAGATAGGGTCAACGAGATCACAAGCGCCGGCCTTACAAAGGCTCAAGCTGTGCCATCTCAAATATCAGGTCAGGTTGTTAATACGCAGTTTCAGGTTATCAACTCAAGCACAAGCCCAACAGTTGTCAACAGCGCAGTTATGTCAGGTGGGATGATTCACTCTGTCATGAAATAGGAGAGGAAAAAGAAGGGAGGGAGCCAACTACCTCCTTTCTTTACTTCGAAATTTTTTCGGCAATCAATATAACGTTTTCTCTGCCATCATAAGACCAGGCATCAGATTTATATCCCAAATCAGCCGTCTGGCATTGAATAATATTAAATTTATGTTTTTCAAACAACTTTTTCAATATTGGCTCACCTAGAAACATAAACGGATCTGGACTGACCGCAGCCAACTGCTCTTGCGTTATGCCATCTTTGTTTATCCAATCTCTCAGGGATTTTACGTATCCAGGGAATTCTTCGTTATTTAACTTTCTTCTCTCATACTCTGGAATAAAACTCTTGTAGCGCTTAACATAAGGGGTGATTGCAACTACGTAAATCTTGCCTTTGTCGTTTAATAGATTGTAAATGTTTGCTATAGCAGAGTCTAATTGCTCTGGAGAAAAGAAATGCAAAACTCTCGCTATTAGAATCGCCTCATACTTATAATTGATTTTTATTTTCGTTGTAATATCGAATGGCAGGAATTTAACGTTTTTTATAGCGCCTTTATCCACTCCAGAAGAAGATAAATCATTAGCCGCAATCCATAGGTGGTCTTCGCATAAGTCATTAATATGGTATTCAACAGAAGAAAATTTTAACAACTTCTTTATCATTACTTTACCGTAAGCTGCGCCAATTTCTAGCACCTTCTTTTCGGTTTCATTATCAATAAATTGCTTTGTGGCTTCATCATCAACAGGAGAAGTTGCCCCTTTTTGGTTGAGAGTTTGAATTCTGCCATCTGCCTCTGCTTTAGGTTTTCGACAATCCTGATCATTATACTTGCAAAGAGCTTCATCGAAACTGTATTCCGTTGAGAAAAGAAGGCAATTAGCAAAAAGTACTGTCAACAATAATGTCTTACATAGCTTTTTCATTGATTCCTTGGTTGAAAAAATGCGGCATAGGGCGTTAATGTCAATTACCGCCCCAACTTTATAGAAAGACTATTCTTGAACGAAAGGCATGAGAGCCAAAATTCTTGCTCTCTTGATCGCCTTTGCGATTTCCCTCTGCCTTTTGATTGGCTGAGAGTTCACTCGGCTTGGAATGATCTTGCCACGCTCGGAAACAAATCTCGATAGATATCGAACATCTTTGTAATCGATTGCAATTTCAACACGAGCTTCTTGCTGCTCATTATTTTGATTTTTTTCTTCTGTGAATGTCATATTAATGTCTCCTCTTAATAAAAACTACGCTTGTTCTGGCTGCGGCTGCTGCGCAACATCCTTGAAGCTTCTCCTCATAAGAGCCGAAGGATTGTTATCGAGTTTCTCGACTTTAATCACGAGAAAGCGAATTACATCTTCGTTCAATCTGAGCTTTCTTTCGAACTCTTTTATGCCATCGGTTTCGCTGGCGATATTTAAGAGAACATAATGCCCTCTCCTGCTTTTATTAATTGGATACGCCAAACTTCTCAGCCCGCAAAACTCTGTCTTCGTGACCTCTCCGCCATGATCCCTTATAATGGATACGGCTTCTTGAGCAACTGACTCGACGTGACTTGCTGATGCATCCTGCTTGATTATAAATACTGCTTCGTAAAAATTCATAAAAATTTCCTTCCGGTTGATTGACTGATAAAACAGCAACCAGCTTATTGCTCATCAATAAGCAAGGCTATGCAAAATATTAACATATTGAGACCAAGAGATCAAGTGTGAATTCCAACCTGTATGAGTTCATATGTTTTGAGATAGATTATTGACCCTTAAAATGATTTTGTTTTGATTCTTCGCAATCTATACTGCCAATGCTCCGTGCGGATATTTCATGTTTCGCGAATTCATATTAAAGGCAATAATTGCTTACAAAACAAGGCTGCATTAATACAAAATATAACGACTTCTTTTGTCACTTTTTTTGATAATTATTCCGTCCGGGGGGATGTGAATTCTAAGGCTCAATAATTCTTCGGTTGTGCATTTGTTTTCTCTGAGGCAAATGGAGCTTCGCACTTCTTAATTTGAGTCATGACTCCCCTTTGGGTCATGACAAGTTTTGTTGGTTTATTAAATAAGAGGAGCTGTATTTTTTTATGCCGGTGACGCAGTCACTTTTCCGGATTTTTGGATTATACCAATTGGGTCCCTTAGCTTTGTCAAGGGACGCTTCGCTATCGCTTGCTCTCACGGCCTTGACAAATCTCTCCCAATTGATTTTTTGAAGTAGTTCCGGAAAAAAATGACAGTCTTGGGTTTTGGGAGGTTGTGGGCTTTTGTGCTGCTCATGTACGGTTTGGCGGCGGGGCGGTTATAGGCCTTTTGGGGATGACAGTGATGCTGCCACTTTTCCTTTTTGGAGGAACTGATTATACCAATTGGGTCCCTAGAATTCGTCAAGGCACGCTTCGCTATCGCTTGCTCTAAAGGCCTTGACTAATTCCTCCCAATTGGCCTCTTGAAAATCGTTCCAAAAAGGAAAATGATAGTCTTGGGTGTGTGATGTCTCGGGCGTTTGTGCGGCTATGTACGGTTTGGCGGCTGGTCTGTTTGATGAGGGAAAGCAGAGTGGTTGTGTCTTGATCTGTGCCGATCCTCGATGCATTCCGGAAAAAATGACAGTTTTGGATTGGGAGGTTGGTTACTTTTGTGCTGCTCACACGGTTTGGCTTTGGGGGGCTTGAATGTCGAGATCTGAGCAGCTTGGGAAAGTCCAATTTTTATGAGCTTCTATATCTTAAATAATGAATCCATGTTTCCACATTGCAAAACTTATGAAGTAATGAGCGGAGTTTGATAGACATTCATATCTCAATTGTTATAGAATGTTATAGTTCAATATATGATAATGAAAAGAAAAATATATATGGTGCTACAGGATCTTGACCACGCCTCAAAAAACGATAAAACTTCATTGCCTGTCGTTGCTCTCAGGGACACCGTTGTCTTCCCAGAGTTGGTTCTTCCCCTCTTTATAGGAAGGCAGAAATCTATCAAAGCAATTGAGGTTGCCTTTGAGTCAGAGAAAAAAGTCATCTTTGTCACGCAAAAAGATCCAGCAATCGACACTGTTTCTGTCTCTGATTTATATGCGGTTGGGACTCTTTGCAACATCGATCAAATGATAAGACTGACAGATGGAACTGTTAAAATTCTCGTGGACGGCATTAATAGAGTAATCATCGATGAAATAACAGACGATGAAACGATGATGACCGCCAGGTTTCACGAAGCTGAGGTAATTTTATCAGATCCAAAAAATCTTGGAGGATTGATGCTTGCTGCCCTCTCGAATTTTGAAAGTTTTTCCAAGCAAAACAAGAAGTTTTCAGCGGAAATCTTGTCAACAATGTCCTCCATCGAAAGTCCATCAAAGCTTTGTGATGCTATCACCGCCTATCTGCCTCTTAAAGTCAGCGAAAAGCAAGAAATTCTGGAAATTTTTTCTGTAACCGAAAGGCTTGAAAAAATCATTCTAATGATGGAGGAGAAGCTCGAGCTGACACAAGTCGAAAAGAAAATAAAAAACAGGGTCAAGAAGCAGGTCGAAAAAAATCAGAAGGATTATTATCTGAATGAGCAATTAAAGGCGATCTATAAAGAACTCGGAGACCAAGACGATGTTGCGCAAGAAGTTAAAGCTCTAGAAGCAAAAATCAAAAACTCTCGCATGTCCTCTGAGGCCAAGGAAAAGGCTCTCCATGAGCTGAAGAAATTAAGAAACATGCCTCCGCAGTCACAAGAAGGGGGGATTATCCGGACTTATATAGATTGGCTTTTGAACATTCCTTGGGAACATGGCAAGTCTAATGTGAAAATGTCTTATGCCGAGGATGTTCTTGAAAACAGCCACTATGGCCTTGAGAAAGTCAAGGAACGTATCATGGAATATATTGCTGTTCAACAGAGAGTTCCAAAAATGAAGGCTCAGATTATGTGTTTCGTTGGGCCGCCTGGAGTTGGGAAGACATCTCTTGGCAAAGCGATCGCTGAGGCTACTCAGAAAGAGTTTGTTAGAATCGCTCTTGGTGGAAT
>CAXNGE010000002.1:0-11347 GCA_964201935.1 Alphaproteobacteria bacterium
GGTCTATTATCTTCAGGAGCGAATTTCATTTGGAAGCCCAATTGTTTTTCGAGATGTTTTAAGGAGTTTTCTCACAAAACCCCCTTAAAAAAACTTAAAAAACCGGAGAGTTTCAAGAGAATTCCAATGGGAAACAAGTAGTCCGTCTCAAGGTCGATAGGGAGCCAGTGTTCTCCCGAGAATCCGTTGCAGGCCGCCGAAGAGGTGGCACATTTTCGCCTTTCGAGCATCCGTTCGCAAGGCCGGTTAGTTTGAAAAAATCACTCAGAATCCGCGCGCCCCTGACTTTCACAGCACACAAAAAAACGTCTAAACTCGCCCTAAGGATCTTGCGCTTTTATGATAAAGTTATCTTAAAATAAAAGCATCTCGAAGGCTCCGTCCATGACTTTTTATACACAAAAGAAGTGTGCAAAATCACTCAGGAACCCACATTTTTAAGAAAAATTATCTTAAAAGTGAAAATTAATCCAAGGGCCGCCCCTGATTAATTTTTCTTCAAGTTAACCAGCTTGAAAGTTTTTGTAAAAAAACTTTTAAGCAAAAAAAGCGCGGCACGCAAATGTTGCATTAGAAAGAAGGCCCTCACCGTCAAGTCGCTCGGAGGCACCTGGCACATTCGCGGTAGACATTATTATAGATTCTTGATCAGCATTTCACCAACGGCTGTGATAACGCAATTGCCCGAGATATATGTAAATTCATCCTCATACAGAGCGTTCGTGTATCCCTCGCGAATGTCGCTAGATTGATAGCCAATCAGTTTGTTTTTCCCCATTCGATCCACCCAATATGCAGCTAATTTTGAATGAGCCTTTGGGGAAACAATGTCGTTAAAGATTCCGATATTTGGAGCAAAAACTCTTGCACAAAAATCATAGTCCATATCAACTTCATAATGAGTGTCAGCTGTTAATATGACAGTGTCATATTCGAGAGTTTTTAGGGAATCCATATTTGGAGTCATATTAAACACTCTCTTCGGACTTCTGATTTCAACGATAAGATCCATGTCGGATTCTGCTATTGAAACAATAAGTTCGCTATCTAAGGCCGAATGAAGAGAGGCGGGCATTGAAGCCTTATTAATCTCAGCCGAAGAAAATATAACTCTGATTTGACCGTCTTCCTGTTTTGTTACGTTGTATATAATATTTCCGTGGATTAGGTTAAACTCTGGCAGATTTGGATTTTGTTTTAATATGACCTCTGAGGCTGCAAACAAACAATTCCCAAAAAACATCCCCTTGCAGTTTGGAGAGAAACACAAGACTTCGAAATTATTGTGTTTCGCATCTTTAACAAAAATAGTATCTGGGGTATTTATTTCCATGGCTATGTTTTGAAACAACTCTTCATTATCAAGTGTATCAACGAAAAACACTGCAGAAGGACTTCCGTGAAATGCATTTTTATTGAAGGTGTCTACTATCCAAAAATTATTAGCCATGTCTCTCTCCTTTGTTTCTCGATATACAATTGTCTCAAAATTTTAGATTTATATCAATTGTTTTTTCGAGAGATGGTTGGAGTCAGCCCTATAAAAAAATAGGGCAAACTCTTTAGAGATTCGACATTAAAGCCTAATTCCAAGCCCCAATTTGATTGTCTGTGTGTTGTTTTTCATGGAAGTTGTTTTCGTTGTGTTTTTGAATGTATAAATCGTCGTATTAAATGCGATGTTATATGACACAGTTGCAAACATAGTATTTGAGAAATCATACTTCGCTCCAAAACCAGCTACAGGAGAGAAATTCGTTTTGCTTGTTCCAGATGCCTTGCCAACCCCTGTGGTGACTTTGTAATTGTTGATGCTAGCACCTGCGTTTAAAAACAACTCAAATTCTGGAGTTATTAAATATCCAACTCTTGGAATGAGAGAGAAAGTATATCGATGACGCAAATTACTGGCAGATGTATCCGTGATTTTTTCATCTGGATTTTGAGTGTTATATGCCGATATTTCATCGGACGTCATATAATCAGATGGTTTGAAATGCAATTTCCCTGAGAAATTCATCCCAATCCCAAAATCAGCTCCTACAACAAATTTACCGAATGATTTGTCGTATCCGATGAAGGCCTCGAGCACATATCCATTTGGATCATTGCTGAAGTTCTTTGATGAATCCGCACTCTTTAGCTTGTATTTATTCATAGACATCCCAGCGTTCAACCCAGTGTAAAACCCCCCTCTTTCATTGTCAGGAGAAGTCTCTTTTGCAGGAGCCTCTTGTTCCTTAGTTTGAGCTACATCAATGTCATCGATTTGTTCCTGAGCATTGGCCGTGAATGTTAAAGCAGCAACACAGGAGAGCAATACTTTGTAATTTTTCATTTTAATTCCATAAACACAGCAAATTTAATATGCGAATTCTATAAAATTTTACAAAAAAACACAAGAAGCAAATGTGCTTTTAATGCTTGTCATGGATTTTTTGTGGCCAAAAAGTCACTTTTAATAATGTAGCAAAATTATTAAAATACAATACATGAATAAAAAAACAGAAACATAAACGAAAATGTTGGCACTTTTCCTTATCACGATTCATGGCAAGCAAGCTTGATATCAATTTACCCATAAATACACTCTTGATATAAGCGTGTTTTGAGGATACAATGGCGTAAAGCTAAAAAAGATTGCAAAAAACACATGATTGACATAAGCGGCAAATGCAACGTTCTTGTTTTGGGATATGGCGTCTCAGGGAAATCCATTTATAAGTTCCTAAAAGAAAAAGGCCATGATGTTTTTGTGTTCGAAGATTCGGATGCGGATGTGCCAGATAGAATAACGGATATAGATTGGAACAACATCGATTTCCTCGTCAAAAGTCCTTCGATTCCATTTATGTCTTTTAATTGTCACCATGTCGTTGAAGAAGCCATCAAGAATGGAATTCCAGTGATTTCTTGTTTCGATGTGTTTAGGCTTCATAATCCGGACGCTAAAATAGTCGCAATAACAGGAACAAATGGGAAATCAACAACGACGGCTCTGATACATCATATTCTAAATAAATCAGGAGTCTCTGTCAAGATGGGAGGAAACATAGGCATCCCATATAATGAACTTCCTAAGGCTGATGTCTATATCTTTGAGATGTCCTCATATGAACTAGCGAGCTCTAAGTATCTTGATTTTGATATAGCTGCTGTTTTAAACGTGGAGCCTGATCATCTGCAGTTCCATGGTGATTTTGACAATTATGTGTTTGCTAAGCATCTAGCTCTCGAAAACTCTAAAAGCAAAATAGTTTCTTACGAGGACTTTGTGACTATGAGCAAATATAAAGACGCTGCTGATGTCACGACTCTGTCTTTCAGGGACAATAATAAGGCGGCCATCCACATATATGAAGGAGCTCTAATGGATTCAGGAATGGCAGTTATAGATTTAACTGTCCTCATGGAACTCCGTGGCAAACACAATCACCAAAATGCGTTGTTTGCTTATCAGGTGTGTAAACAGCTCGGCCTCCAGCCCAAAGAAATTGCCAAAAACATGCAGAGTTTTAAGGCGCTTCCGCACAGACTCAACACAGTCCGAAAAATCAAGAACGTTTTGTTTGTCAACGACAGCAAGGCTACAAATCCCGGATCTTCTGCGAGGGCTCTCGATACTTTCGTTGGCTATAAGATTTTCTGGCTCGTTGGAGGCCGGAGCAAAAAAATTGACGTTCTAAAATTCGTCGAGCCTCATCTTGACAGTATTCAGAAGATCTATCTGTTTGGCGAGTCGGAGGATGAATTTAAAGGTATCTTCAGTGGACTGCGCAAGGTTGTCTCATGCGGAACCATGGGAAAAGCCTTAGAGATGGCCTACAAAGACGCTTCAAATGAAGAGGGCCCATCGGTCGTTTTGCTTTCTCCTATGTGTGCTAGTTTTGACCAGTTTGATAGCTTTGAGCACAGAGGCAATGAATTTGTGCAATCAGTTATGGAGCTCATCTAAAATATGGCAAATTCTGGTTTCACACAGCTGTTCAGAAGGTGGGCAACGTCCGTTGATAGGATTTCGTTATTCATCATACTGAGCATTATCTCGATCGGCGTCTGGGTTAGCATAGCCTCGACTCCAGCGGTAGCCTTAAAACTCGGTCTCTCTCCGTTTGCCTTTGTTAAGCAACACATGATAGTCGTGCCTATCGCCATATTTATAATCGTTTTTGTTTCATTCTTGCAAACAAAGCATATTCGCAAGTTAGCGCTCTTTGGATATTTCGCATGTATTGCATTGATTGTCTGCACATTGTTGTTTGGAGCTGAAATAAAGGGAGCGAGAAGGTGGCTGAATATATTTGGCTTCTCCTTACAACCATCAGAATTTCTCAAGCCAACGATCACAATCCTGACGGCCTGGTTAATTGCGGAGCAATATAGAGATAAAAAATTTCCAGGGATCATACTGTCAATTGTTAGCATGTGCATTGCGATGCCTCTTTTATTGTTGCAACCTGACGTTGGAATGACCGTGACAATAGTTCTTGCATGGATTGGACAGCTGTTTATCTCTGGGATATCGATATTTGTCCTAGGGTTTTTTGCTGTCTCGGCAGTTGCATCTCTTGTTGGGCTGTATTTTGTTCTGCCACATTTTGCCGATAGGATAGATAAATTCCTCATGAAATCTGGAGAGGACACGGATCTCTATCAGGTTCAAAAATCATTGGAAGCATTCAGAAGCGGAGGCTGGTTCGGCAAGGGGCCAGGTGAGGGAGTTATCAAAACTATGGTGCCAGACTCTCATTCGGATTTCGTTTTTTCAGTTATAGGAGAGGAGTTCGGTTTTCTGCTGTGTATCGTGATAATCTCACTGTTCGCGGTGTTCATAGTGAGGTCTCTGATTAAAGTCACCTCCTCATCAAGCATCTTTAGTTTTTCAGCCGTTTTTGGAATTGTCCTCCAGATGCTCATTCAGATCTTAATCAACATAGCAACATCTTTGAACCTCATTCCAACGAAGGGGATGACCCTGCCATTCATAAGCTATGGCGGTAGCTCGCTTCTGGCATCGGCAATAGGAGTCGGGATAATCCTTGCAATAACACGGAGAAATGCCTTGTCAAGAGAGGTTTTGTAATCTCAGCTAACATCAAGAGGATGGTGTTTTCCATCAGAGTTTGAGTACGTGAAGATTTGACAGGTTTTGATATCAAAAAACCATAGATGAATTATAAGCTCGTTCTGTAGAACTTTTTCATTTATCCATGGAAAAGTCAGGCAATTTTCATGTGATTTATTTAGGGCCAATCTTGCGTAGTCGTCTGTGTCGCATTTTTCATCATCAGGTGAGGCTATTATTGACACCCAATTACTTATGAAATCGTTTTGCTTATAGTCATATTTGCCAAAGAGTGCTTCAATTCCGCCGCACTGACTATGCCCGAGAAGAATAAGGTGTTTAACCTTCAAGATTCTGACACCGAATTCCAGGGCTGCGCTTGTTCCATGATGTGCCTCGTCCTTCTCATATGGAGGGACGATATTGGCAACATTGCGGATCACAAACAGATCCCCAGGATCGCACTGCAAAATCAAGGCAGGATCAACTCTTGAGTCGCAGCATGAAATAATCATGATTTCTGGCTTTTGTCCATAATCGGAGAGATAGCGCATGATAGCTTCATCGCTATGAGCATATTTCTCTCTGAACTTTTTATAGCCGCTTATGGCCTTGTCAAAACTTTTCTGCATTTTGATATCGCTATGTTTTATTTTGCAAAATTATGTCCAAATAGAACGCCAGTAACGCCGTATCTGGAAGGATCAAATTTGTTCAAAAGCCTAGTCGCTTCATAAGCTGCTAAATCTCGGCTTCTTTGTGTCCGAACTTTAGCCCTCTTGTTAAGCATAGTTTTTGCCTTGCCTTTCTTGGCAGCTTTTTTATCGATCTTGGCTACAACGGCCTTTGCTTTGATTGGCTGTTCGGCTTCTTTTTTGGCCGCCTTCTTTACCTTCGATTCTGAATCCCAAACTCCAAGAAGACCTTTTAGATTTGCATCCTCTGATAGATTAAAGGCCTTAACTGCTTGATCTCCATATGTTCTAAACGATTCCTTGCCATTTTTAACGACAATTACCACAGGCAATCCCTCGATTCCATTTTTAGCCAAAGTTACCTTATCTCCAAGCATGACAAGCTGAATTTTTTTATAAGATAAATCGATGCCATAGGAGGCGAGCTTGGTTTCGGCGGCCTTATAATCGTCCATTGTAGGTTCTTTCCAGTTTTTCATCGAATCTGGCTGCGGAATGGCAACAAATACAACATTGACACCGTACAGTCTTAGAAAATCTATTGTCGCTGCGAATTTCTTTAAAAGGGCCTCGCAAGCAACACACCAAACGCCAAAGAAGAAAATGACGGCTTTCTTAAGTTTGTCTTGGCTCAACTGTTGCATTTTCGAGAGCTTTTCGCCTACTTTATGGTGTTCTTTTACGATCACTTCTTGATTATATTTCGGGGATGATGTTTGTATATATGTGTTTTCCTCATTTTTCTCAGTTGAAACAGGAGTTGGCGGGGTTGTCTCGCTTGAGTCCAAAGATTCCTTTGCTTGTTGCGGATTGATTTCCGTCGCCTGTGGCTGTTTTTTTTCTTGATCTTGAGGTGAGGGGACTTCCTGCTGTGGAGCTGCGCCAGCCTGAGCTTGATAAACTTGCTGTTCTTCGGCGGTGGCTCCAGATAACGCATAAAGAGACAGTGCAAGTACCGTAAAGTTTTTAGGATTCAACATAAAACGTTCCCCTGTAAAGTCCGAAATGACAAAAGCCATGGCGCGCCCAGAAAGACTCGAACTCTCAGCCTTCAGATCCGTAGTCTGACGCTCTATCCAATTGAGCTATGGGCGCTCTTACATGATTATTGTCGCATGAAAGGCTCATGTCTTTCAACAACTTTCGTCTTAAGGTGGGCGTTTATATGTTTTATACTAAAACCAGTTCGACGTTGCGAAGCTGCCCCTGCGGAAAGCAAGCTTTTTGACGACAAAAAAACATAAAAGAGAGCGGCATTCAAGTCGGTTGAGTATATGTCCGGTGCCATATTTTTAAAGACACGTGATATTTCAATCTGTTACCCGACCACCCCCCCCTCGTAGAGCGATGAATTGATCCTTTGTGCATAACTTGTGTTTTTTCGTGTTGATATTATCATTCTTTTTTGGATTTTACCTGCAGCTCCTCTGCCTCTTCTACCCTTTCTAACACCACCAAAATATGATTCATCTAGCTCTGTCTCATCCTCCAATTAAAAAGTGCGAAGCTCCATTTATCTCAGAGAAAACAAGCGCCTATCAGAAGAATTAGCGTCTCGTACAGAATAGTTGCCGAAAAAACTTTAAAAAGAAGTCTCCTAAATATCCGTTAATGAGTTTAAAAATATCTCTATAGGAATTATTTTGGCACTCTCTTCCAAAAATGAGTCTACTTCTTTTTCAAGGGTCACGTTGTTTACAATAATCTCTTCGATGGGGGCATAATACATCTGTCTCGGGATTCCAATGTGATATTTCAAAGTGGCGATGCTTTTTCCATTTTGAACATGCTCAATATTAAAGGAAGGCCTCTTTGTGATTGCGGTGCTTGAAACAGTGTCAGCATCAAAGCTTAATATCACTACATCCTTAGTTAATCCTTTCTTATCTAAGCTCTGCCTGAGTTCTTGTGGAGTTGTATAATTAACTTCTTTTTGCTGCCCTTGAAAGGTTTTGCAAATTTCTTCGAGTGATTTTGCTTTTTTTGTTTCAGCGACCTTGCAAATAACCTGACAAACTCCTCCAGCAGCCTGGATAGCTCCGTCCCAAGTGAGCTTTTTGATCCTAGCCTTTGAATCTGCATCCTTTTCAACATTAGCCATAGAGACCAATTCAGTTAAAATTTCGCTATTTGATTTCGTGACAACTGTTAATTTATTAATAGTGTCAATTGTGTGATTTTGATATAATGCGGACAATTGATCTTGGCATTGCGCCACTTGAAGTGCGTCGTATTCTAGTTTTATGAGCTCTTCAGCTTCATTAGAATGCTCGGATTCAAATATTTTTTGAACACGACGAAAGCAGGAACAACAACAATCTTGTTTTTTTGAGACTAAAAGATTTGTGGGTAAATTTTGAATAGCCGATATATCAGATCCAGTGATTTCATCATTGATCGCGGCCAAACTTGCGACAATTGAGCCCGATCCAAATCCAATAAATCTGTCGAACCTTGATAGTTTTCCAATTTTTGCAACGAATCTTGCTGCCAAGACAGCCTGTGTTTTTCCACTGGAATTGATAACCATCATTATATATGGCCTCTCATGTTTGTTAGACAGGATTGCTTGGAGTTGATCAACGTGTCGTTCTTCTGTCAATTCCAAAACATCATTCAGTAATTTGTTAGGAAATTGTGAGTCTTGTTTTTTGGGGATTTCGCCGCTTACTATCTTTGATAGCAGATCAACGCCATCCTCAGTCGCAAGTCCATCATTTGCAAACCAACCAGCTGACAGGAAAAATAATGCAGTCATGTTTTTATTAAAACCTGATTTCATGGCAATCACCTGAAAAACAAACCTCTCTACTTTGATTTTAAATATAAAAGGTTAATTTTACGTTAAAGGCAACGACAAACGCAGTAAAAAAACTATTTTACACTTTTTTCTTTGATGATTACTTCGTTGGGAGATCCGTAATTCAAAATTATTCTGCATCTCTCTTCAAGAAGATCAGGATCCAAGGATTTATTTCCTAAGAGTTCAACTTTCCTTTGCAGAGAAGTTCTTTCGGATTTCAATTGCTCGAGCACTAGATTTTGTTCTGCAACCTTTTTCTTTGTGGAGATATAAGAGACGAACCCATTCTTTCCGCTTACAGCATGAAACATGAAGTATGACAAGGCAGCGACTAGGAGCAAAATCTTGCAGGCGAGCATAATGCCGCTGTGGACTCCGACAAAGCCTCTGTATAAACTCATTGATTGGCAACTCTTAAAAAAGGGCAGAAACCTCTGCCCTACGATGTTTTAGTAATAGAAATTATTTATTGATAACTGTCAAAGCACGACGATTCTTTGCGTATGCCTCTTCTGTTGTTCCAGTGTCGATTGGTCTGGATTTTCCATAGGAAACTGTCGTGATTCTTGAAGAATCAATTCCTTGCTTCTGCAAACCTTTAGAGGCAGCTGTTGCTCTTGACTCGCCGAGAGCCATGTTATATTCAGTTGTTCCTCTTGCATCGCAGTGACCTTCGACTGTTGCCTTTGTTGAGCTGTATGTCTTCAACCAGCATGCTTGTGCCTCGAGGCGCTTTGCAGCAGCTTCAGAGATGCTCGACTTATCGAAGTTGAAGTAAACTGTGTCTGGAACGTTTGCTGCGAAATCTTCAGGGGTTCCTGGAGTGACAGCTCCGTCAACACCGCATGTGTTCGAACATGCTGTGAGTCCGATTGCAACCGCGCCGATCAAGCCTAATAGTAAATTCTTGTTCATATTCATAATTCTATCCGTCCTTTGTAAAAAACAAAACTCTATAGTCTATGATATCAGTTTAGCAGATTCTTCCGCTAACAGTAAAATAAAGTTCCTATGATTCATTAAAATTTTTTATAGCGCCCAAAGAGTGTTGCTGTATAACAACACTACTCTTTATATGGCTCTGTGTCTTATCGCCTTCAAGGCGGTTATTATGTCGTCATAAGGCACAATGATTTGGAAATGCCCTCCAAAATGCCCTCCAGTAAAGCGTTGGTATAGAGTATTTAGTTCGTCTATATAATCATAAAAATCCGGATAATCAAGCGTTAATGGCCTTTGACATGTTAAGTTGCTATAGACATCCTTTCCATAATTAAGTTGAGGAAGGTTAATTGTTTGTCTTTCTTTTGATTGGTCAAATTGAACAATGTTTGCAGATAATATTTGCGATACTATTTCCCATTCATTTGCGCGTCCACTTATATTTCGTACGTGTTGATTTTGCTTTGGCTGAAACATCCTTTTGTCATCAGGGGATTCACGAGATGGCCCGGCAAATGTTATTAGCTGTCTACCTACCAGCCGTCCATCCACTTTTCTGTTTAGATCTAATGATGTGAGATCCGCTCTACCGGTAGCTTGTTTGTATTCATTCGAGCCTCTGACAGCGTTTGCTAATTCAGGATTCGATGAAAAAGTTACAGAATATATACCGCAATTATCATCTTTATAGCCATTATTGTTGTACATCCTAGCGCTAATCATTTTATAAGGCGCTGTAATTTCGCCTTCTTTAGCGTCTTTTTCGGTTTTTATTTGCGGGATGTAGTATTCTTCTAAATCTGCTCCAATCTTCGTTTGTTCTATCGCGCTTTTAAGTTTTTCAAAAGGAGTCAAATATCCACCAACCTTAAGCCACGGAGCCATGATGGTCATATACAATTTAACGTCATTAATTCTTTCTTTTAAACCCTGGTTCAATTGTTCCAGGAAATTTCCACACCAGTACAATTGTTGAAAAACCTTCATGGCACCGATGTCAGCTGCGTGTTCTGCAGTTAATAATGGATTTTCTATCTTGGCCATTACAGCCCCACTAAATATCAGCCAATTTTTCTCGGCGTCTGAAAAAGCATGTTTTTCTGATAGAAGTGCTTTTAATGTAGCGGCATCCAATATCTTTGGGTTCATTTGTCCTGTTTGCTTTGTTTCAAAATACTTATTCATTATTTCTTGCGCGGATTGATACATACTTTCATTGGTTTTGCTAAATTTGCCATCTTCTTTCGTCGTAAAATCAGAGCCGAATCTATCGTTCATTGTTTCTTTTAGATTTTCTTCAACAGTTTTTTTGACATTGCCGTCGTTTTTTCTCAATGTTTCGCTCACCGAGAGAGGCACGACTATCTTTCCAATGTCATATGAGTTTTGCTTTATCTTCTCTGCCAGCTTTGCAAACCGTGCTTCAATAAAAGGCATATATTGCTCTTTAGTAATCTCATGAGCAATATTCTTTTTGTCATTCTGCATTGAGGCATATAGTGCTTTGCCTATCTCGAGGAGGAGCTTAGTTCCTGGGACTTGCACATCAAGTGTTGTTTTCCCAGCCGCCTCCAGCATTCCTAAAGTTATCCCCATCCTTGCAAGAGTTTCTGTATCTATCTGATTAAACTCATCCTTATTAAATCTTTCTTCAAAATACAAATTCACACAAGCAAACGCTTTCTTTAATGCCAGAGTATTCGACGTTCCTGCTAGAACTATATTTGCAATAAATTCCCGATTTGCCTGGATAATTGCGCCCGAAACTTCTTTTAATACTGACGATTGAGTGTAACTCCACACATTTCCAGACTTTGTATACATCATCTTGTCAGGAACCTG
>CAXNGE010000003.1:0-10536 GCA_964201935.1 Alphaproteobacteria bacterium
TGGAGCCAAATCTTGTCATCGAATTCTATTCAAGATAAGTTTGATTTCTTATTCCACAAATTTTTCCAGCGTCTTTTTTTGGCGCTGGTTCTTTTGTTTGGATTATGTGTTACTGAAGCTTCCGCGATTGCAACAAAGGATTCAATTGAACATAAGGTAGAATCACATCTCAAAGGAATAAAATATATAGTATCTGACTTCATCCAAGCTTCCGATACTGGAGAATTATACAAGGGTATTCTTTGGCTTTCTAAAAAGAACGGCGTAAACGTCAAGATTCTTTACACGGAAAAATTAAATCAAGAAATTATGGTGAGCAACGGTCTAATAATCGTCAGAGATTGCGACAATAACAAAGAGCATTCCTATTCCATATCTCAAACCCCGATATACACAATTCTCAGCGAGGGGATCGATCTTTCAAAAGAAAAATACACAATAATAGAAAACACTGACGAAGTTTTAAAACTGCAATTGGAGAAAAATTCGAGTTTTGGCAGTATGAAGCTAACAGTTATATTCTCAAAATACCCTCAAACTGGAAATATCAAAAACCTCGAGGGTTGGATAATCGATGACGGAAAAACCGAGACATTGCTTAGTTTTGTGCCTGAGACTTTGTTTGTGAACGATCCGTCGAAGGTCGAGGACAAGGTCTTCGAAAAAGGTTATCGGCCTGAGGCCAGAACTCCGCTTGTGCAGCAAGACAATTCCAAGCAAAAACAGAAATCTCCAAAAAAGAAGCGCAGAAAAAACAAAAAAGAGCAATAACAACAAAGCTTCAACGTTTACACAAAATTAATTGTTTTAATTTAATATTTTATTATGCAGAGGTTTTAAGGCAATTCATTTTTATTGCCAGGCGTTCGGAGTATAAAGTATGGGTTTTTTCAATAACATGAAGTTGAAAGTTAATATACTCACTACATTTTCTTTGCTTATATTTCTGGCAATAATTTGTGAAATACTGTATTCCTCCTACGCAACAAGAAGCTTGATTTTGGGATTCGAAAAAGAATATTATTCTAAGACTGTTTTAAATTCTGCCTCTAAAAGAATCGATGACTATTTTGAAAAAATAGAATTGGCGACGCTGTTAATATCGGCAGGGCAGGCTGATATTAATGATTCAGAGCTAACTCAAGAACAGCGATTTAACGCTCTTGAATCTATTGATTGTATGCAAAGTGTTTACACAGGGTTTAATGATAGTTCGTTTTTTCAGACTAGCAAAATTATTCAGGGGAAACAGCTGAAAACAACTGGAAATGCAGATATGCCGGAGAAAGCAAAATATTTTGTACGCAAAGTTTTCAATAAAAACAATAATTTGTCTAGTTCAATTGACTATCTTGGAACAGATTTGAATGGCTTATTTAGAGAAAATATCCAAAAAACAGATTATCTTTGCAATAAAAGAGGATGGTTTGTTCAAGCGCAGCTCGAGAAAAAAGGCATCTGGACAGAGATTTACACGGATTATATAACAGGATCCCCCTGTGTTACATATGCTATCCCGATGAAATCAAAAAATGGAATTGATTTTATCGGAGTCACAGGAATAGATATCATATTGGATAACATAAAGCCGCTTCTGAGTTTTGCCAAAATAAGCAAAAATTCCCAATGTTATCTAATAAGCGACAAAGATGAGGTCATTGCCTACCTTGAAAACGAAGAACCGACTCAGGTTGCTCTAAAAAAGTCTGCGAAAAACGAAAGGAGTGCGACAAAAGATGAGCCAAAGGAACCCGCTTCAAAATTAATCACAATAAACGAATTTAAAGATCCAAAGTTGCAGAATACATCCAAGTTGTTGCTGGCTCAGGATGAGACACATGGCTCTTTTGTGCTTGGAGATGAAGTCTTCGTTTGTTCTAAAGCAAAATTATCTAAGCTTCCATTTACGCTTCTTGTCGTCTCTCCAGAGGATGACTTCACAGGAGCCCTGCCAATGATCCGATTATATATGCTGCTCATATCCCTCTGCCTCCTGCTAATATCATTTATTGTTATATACTTTCTATCAAGGAGAATCTCTGTTCCTCTGGTTCGCCTCTGCGAATCGGCAAAAGCAATTGGAGCGCTGGATTTCGATAATTATACGGAGCCGCCAGCGTCTGGTATAAAGGAAATTCAAGACCTTTCGAGTTCTGTCAGTGCAATGAAGATAAGTGTTACAACTTTCACGAAATATACACCAAAAGACCTCGTCAAACGAATGCTTAATCTCGGAATGACTCCAAAGCTAGGCGGAGAAAGCAAGAATATCACGATACTTTTCTCTGATATAGAAAGCTTCTCGACAGTTTCTGAACACCTCCCAGCTGAGTATTTGATCCTTCATTTGTCTGAATATTTTGATGAATTAACTAAGAATATTATGGCTCATGGAGGCGTTATCGATAAATACATTGGGGATTCCATAATGGCAACATGGGGCGGGCTAAATAAGGACGAGAATCAGTCTGTTAATGCCTGCAGGGCGGCTTTATCGTGTCAGGAGCTGCTTCAAGCTTTGAAGACCAAATGGACTCCTCTTGGCAAGCCGCCTCTTCCAACTAGAATCGGTATTCACACTGGGGAAGCAATTGTTGGGAACATAGGGTGTCAGGATAGAATGAACTACACCTCCATCGGAGATAATGTCAACCTAGCATCCAGACTTGAGTCTGCCAATAAGTTCTATGGAACATATATGCTGGTCTCGGAGACGGTTGAAAACGAAGCAAGAGGACAGATTCTATTTAGAATAGTCGATTGCATCGCCGTTAAGGGAAAGGCCAAGGGAGTCAAAGTGTATCAGCCTCTTTGCGCCATGGATGATCAAAGCAATCCTGATTACTATAAACATATGGAATTTTGCTCCAAGACTAAGGAGGCCTTTGATATATATCAAAGCAAAGAGTTCCAAAAGGCAGCAAAGCATTATCAAACTCTCATTAAAAATTTCCCAGAGCATGAGAAATCACTGAGCTTTTTAAGGGAGAGGTGCTTAGCTCTTATAGACAATTGCCCGGATGATTGGGATGGAGTTTTTCATTCAGATAAGAAGTAAGAGTCTGTCATAGATAACTGCTGTTATAATAAGACAGTAAGGAAGAGCAAAAATTGCAAAACGCTATTACTGAACTTTCTGCTTATAAAATCTATCACGACTCCACACTTGCGAGCCTCACAAAGAACATGATACAATGAATTGTTTTGTGAAAATAATGGTCAAAGATGGAATCTAGCAAGGAAATCCTGCCCCTTTATAGGCAGATGGTTTTGGCGCGATTGTTCGAGGAGAGGGTTGCGAGCCTTTATATGCAGGGACATATGCGGGGGTTTTGCCACGTGTATACTGGGCAGGAGGCTGTTGCCGTCGGTATTTATCACAACCTTCAGAAAGTCGATAGCAGCATAACGGGACACAGATGTCATGCTCATATGCTCATTGTTGGGGCTTCTCCAAACGAGGTTATGGCTGAACTCTGCTCAAAAGAAACGGGATGCGCCAAGGGAAGGGGCGGCTCTGCTCATATGTATAGCAAGGAACATAATTTCTATGGTGGCAACGCAATTGTTGGAGGACAAGTTTCTCTTGGAACAGGGCTTGCATTTGCTCATAAATACAAAGCCGATGGAGGAGTAGCTGTTATCTCTTATGGAGATGGAGCGGCAAATCAAGGGCAGGTTTATGAGTCCTTTAATATGGCCTCTCTTTGGAAATTGCCTGCTGTTTATGTCGTGGAAAACAATCACTATGCTTTTGGAACATCAGAGCCTCGAGGAACTGCTGGCGACATCAAAACTAGAGGAGATTCCTTTGGAATTCCTACGATATTGGCGGATGGGATGGATCTTTTCGATGTCCTTGAAAAATCAAAGGAAGCGATTGAATATGCTCGCTCAGGAAAAGGCCCAATTATCCTTCATGTTGACACATACAGATATAGAGGGCACTCGGTCGTTGATCCAGCCACTTATAGGACTCGCGATGAGGTCAATGATATAAAACAAAACAGAGATCCAATAAAATTCGTTAGAGATTATCTCATCAAAAAGCATTCGATGACTGAAAATGAATTTGATAATATTGAAGAAGAAATAGGTGAAATAGTTGAAAGCGCTGCTAAATTTGCTCTGGAATCAAACAATGCCAGTGAGCTTGAATTAATGACGGATGTTATATTATGAATCAGAAAACAGTAAGAATCGCTCTTCGAGATGCGATGGCAGAGGAAATGCGCAGGGATCCAAATGTGTTCCTTATGGGCGAAGATGTTGCTCTTTATAACGGGATATACAAAGTCAGCCAGGGACTCCTTGAAGAATTTGGGGAGAAAAGAGTAATCGATACTCCGATAACGGAATATGGATTCACAGGAATTGGAATTGCCTCCTCTTTCTGTGGCCTTCGGCCAATCGTTGAATTTATGAGATTTGATTTTGCGATGCAAGCAATCGATCATATAATCAACGTGGCTGCCAAGGAGCTGTATATGTCAGGCGGAACTATAAGCTGCCCGATAGTTTTTAGGGGGCCTAATAGCGTTGCTAAATCCTCAGGAGCTCAGCATTCACAATGTTTTGCTAGCTGGTATGCTCATTGTCCAGGACTCAAGGTAGTCTCTCCGTACACATCATTTGAAGCTCAGGCGCTCTTAAAGGCAGCGATCAGAGATGACAATCCAATTGTCTTCCTTGAACATGAGAATCTCTATGGAAAATCATTCGATGTGCCGGATGGTGAGGTTGAGCCAATCCCTCTTGATAAGGCGATAATAATGAGAGAAGGAACGGATATAACGATAACGGCATTTTCCGCCTCCGTTGAATATGCCATGAAAGCAGCAGAGATTCTTCAGGATGTGCATGGACTTTCCGCGGAGGTGATCAATCTAATAAGTCTCAGACCTATTGATAGAGAATCTATTGTGAAATCCGTAAAGAAAACAGGCAGGATCATTAACGTCGAGGAAGGCTGGGCTGTTTGCGGAATAGGATCCGAAATTATATCGATCGTTGTTGAGGATGCCTTTGATTATCTTGATGCTGAGCCAGCTCGGATATGTGGCCGGGAGGTTCCAATGCCAGTTGCTCCAAACCTTGAAGCCCTCGTTGTTCCAAGAGCCGAACAAGTTGTCGAGTCCGCTAAAAAACTTTGTAACAGATAGGGAGATTAAAAATGCCAATCATATTGGAGATGCCTTCACTTAGTCCTTCGATGGAAAAAGGAAATCTTATTTCGTGGATTAAGAACGAGGGAGATATTATTGCAGTTGGAGATATTATTGCAGAGATAGAGACAGACAAGGCCGTGATGGAGCTTGAATCCGTTCACAAAGGAATCTTAGTGAAAATCATTGTTCCTGCTAAAAGTAACGATGTTTCTGTCAAAACTCCAATCGCAATTATAAGGCTGAAAGATGATACTGACGAACAAATCCAGGATGCAATCAATAATCTTTCAACTACAAAACCAATTGACCCAGAGACTAAGATTACACAGGCAATGACAGAGCCCCAGCCTCAAACAAAAGAGTTTAATGGAATTAAAGCGAGCCCATTGGCTAAGAGGATTGCGAATGAAGCCGGGATTGATATGTCGAAGATAAAGGGAACAGGACCAGGTCAAAGGATTGTCAAGGCAGATGTTTTAAACTTCAAGCCGCAGCCTACACAATCTCTGGCATCGGGAACAGAGTTTATTGACGAAGAAATTTCAATGATGAGAAAAGTTATCGCCGAAAAGCTCACGAAATCCAAGTTAGAATCTCCACATGCTTATCTTATGGCATCTGCAAATGTTTCCGATTTATTGGATACAAGAGCTAGAATTAACAACAGCGGTTTGGCGGATACCAAAATATTGATAGATGCGTTTGTGGCTAAGGCGACGGCTCTCGCAATGAGAGATTTTCCTGAGATAAATTCAAGCTGGATTGATGGAAAGATTCGAAAGTTTCAGAATATTGATGTGTCAGTAGCAGTTGCGATAGATGGGGGTGTGATAACGCCTATTATTAAAAACTGCGACAAAAAAAGCGTCAAGGAGATCTCTCTTGAAATTAAGGAACTTGCGAACGAAGCGAGAGATGGCACTTTAAAGCCACATCAATTCGTTGGAGGCGGAATCACTCTTTCGAATCTTGGGATGTTTGAAATCGACAGCTTCCTATCGATTATTAATCCTCCACAGGCAAGCATACTTTCGATTGGTCCCTCGAAGAAGATGCCTATCTGCAACGACTCTGGAGAAATCGTGGTGGCATCGATAATGAAGTTTGGTTACGCAATTGACCACAGAGTTCTTGACGGAGCGGTGGCTGCAAAGTTTTTATGTAGCGTTGTGAAGTATCTCGAAAACCCGATTATTCTGATGGCTTTATAAACCTGAAGGGGCTCACTCGGTTTGGCATAAGAGGTGTTTTGATGGGGGGGCGGCAACCAATAAGGAGAAAAGATCCAATTGCGTAGAGGCTCTTTTTTCCTACTCTCTTTTGCAAGTTTTGCTATTTATTGGTTCTTGGTGCGTGACGCACCAAATGACCATTCGTTTATTTGCCGTTTAGTTTCTCTTGATTGTTAAATCTTCATGAACAAATCTGGTCATTTTCACAATATAATCCCTGTGTTTTATGTAGCGCAGGCACCCAAGATCAATAATCTTTCCTCCTTCTGTCCAGAGCCACGGTGAGTCTACGAGAGCTTCACAAACTCTTCCATTTGTGCGACTGTTTCGATTGTGCAGACATCGGCATATGGATAATCCCTCGAGATCATTGAGGACAGTTTTTTGCATGGGCCGATTTCGATTATCCTATCGATTTTCTTATCCATCAGATATTGAATCGTTTCTCTCCATCTGACTCTCTCCGTGAGATGCCTGACGAGCATACTGTGCAAATCATCCTTGTTCGCAAGAGGTTCTGCAGTTAAATTCATGAGGACAGGAACTTTGAGATCTGACACATTGAGACACGCAGACAATGCTTTATCAAATCCAATTGCTGCCTTAACCATGAGAGGGCTGTGAAACGGACCGCTTGTGTTAAGTTCAATCACTCTTCCGGCTCCAGCTTCCTTCGCCTTCTCAGAGACTTCTTTGACCGCAATAGCATGTCCGCTGATGACGACTTGCGTTGCCGAGTTGTCGTTTGCGATAACACATATATTTTTGCCACATTGAAATGGAGCTACGATTTCTTCGACAGCTGCCACACCAATTCCCAAAATGGAGGCCATAGAAAATTCAGATGAACCGTTTGGACAAGCGTCCGCCATCAGCCTGCCCCTGTCCTTGACAAGTTTTGCGGCTTCATAGAGAGGTATCGCACCAGAGGCGCATAATGCAGAATACTCTCCAAGTGAATGCCCTGCAAGATATTGAAGGTTTTTTTGAATATTAAAGCCATATTCTTTTTCGAGAACCGCAATACAAGCCATAGTGACCGCAAAAATTGCTGGCTGAGCATATTCTGTTTTTGTTAATTCTTCAATTGGGCCTTCTTCTATGAGTCTTGAAATCTTGAAGGAAATTGCATCTTCGACTTCTTCAATCACCTTCATTCCGGCATTGAAGCCATTAGTGAAAGCTGAAAACATCCCGACTTTTTGAGAGCCTTGACCTGGAAATATAAAAGCACACGACATCAAAAATTACACCGAAAAAAGGGAGCTTTAAAGCTCCCGAAACATTAGGATACTATTTACGCAGAGAGAGTGCCTTAAGCATCTCTTGATACTTAGGCTCATTAACGGACATCAAATAGTCCAAAAGTTTTCTTCTACGACTGACGAGAGCAAGAAGGCCGCGTCTTGTGTGAAAGTCTTTTTTATGAAGATTCATGTGAGCTGTCAGATTTCTGATTCTTTCTGTCAGCACTGCTATTTGAACCTCTGGAGAGCCTGTGTCTCCTTCTTTTCTAGCAAAACCTCTTATTAGTTCTTCTTTTTTTACTACTGTAATCGACATCGATAGCTCCTTTCAAAAATTAATCAGTCTATTGGGGGAGAGTATCCCGCCGCAATATGACACAACCGCTAAAAATCCTTCGTGAGTTCGAGCCAGACAAGTTGTTTCGTCTGGATAATTGGCGTTCGAGCAAATACTCCTGCCTTTCACGAGGTCTTCAGCCTCTAGATCCGTTATGAAGATAACAGGGATGTCGTCCAGTACATCTTCTGGCGGAATCAAAACACAGTCTAGATTGTCGCATTTTTCTCTGAGGACGTCAAGAGAAATAGCTTGCTCTATTGAGAATTTTCCGTCCATCGTTCTCCTGAGGGAGATCGCGTGCCCAATTGTTCCAAGAGAGATTGCAATATCCTCCGTGAGGGTTCTGATATATGTTCCTGGCGAGACTGTGGCCGAAAATTTATAAACACTTGAGCTCGTTTGTTCCAGTAGGCATAAATTAAATATCGTTATATTTCTTGTTTTGATGTCTGGGATTGATCCACTTCTTGCGATATCATAGGCCCTCTTGCCATCAACCTTTATTGCTGAAAAAGCATGTGGTTTTTGAGAAATTTCACCGACAAAATTTGGAAGGATCCTGTTTATTTCGTCAATGCTTGGAATTATCTTTGAAGTTTCTGTGATTTCACCAGTTTTATCTGCCGTATTGGTTTTCTCCCCAAATTTTATCTCGAATTCATAGGTCTTCTTTTCGATTTTGATATAGGGGATAATTTTGGTTGAGGATGTCAGGGCGATTGGCAAGACTCCTGTGGCAAACGGATCGAGAGTCCCAAGATGTCCAAGTTTTTTTATGCGCAAGATTTTTTTAACAATGCAGCCGGCGAATGTTGAGGAGATTCCCTCAGGCTTATCAAGAATCAAGATTCCAGAAGGGCTCACTTTATTAATTCACCATCTTGACTATATGTCTTGGTATATTCTTGAGGCTTCCCGTCTCTGTATGGAGTGATTGTCATGACTTCCCCTGTTGGATAGAACGACACTTTATCACCATCGAGAAGGCCGTTTTTATATTCAGACACTTCGAATATTCCGCCATTTTGAGACTTTGGATAATAGAGAATGTTTTTTCCGTGCTTTATGCCATCGATATATAGGCATTCGTTGATCACATCCCCGAATTCATCGTACATAAAGAATTTGCCATGGAATTTTCCATCTTTATAAGAGGCATCAACTTGCTTTATTCCGCTCTCATAGAAAGAAGTGAAAGACCCGTTTTGAAGCCCGTTTTCATAATGAAGAATGGCCAGAAGATTGCCGGTTTGATAATATTGTTTAAGAGCTCCGTGGATTTCGTCGTTCTTATATTCAATCTCTGAAAGAACAGTTCCGTTTTTATCATAGAACTTTGTTATACCATCCTTTTTACCAAACTTATAGGTGACGATAACCTTGCTGCCATTCTCGGCCTCTTGAATTTTTTCTCCAGTAAATTGATTCATTATAGTTCGCGTTGTGTGTTTTTTTTGTTTTTAAGCTTTGCTTTGTTAACTTCTGCAGGAGAGTTTTCAGACTCCTTTGCTCCGTCAGCATTGCTATTGCTTGCAATAAAATCATCGGCAGCCTTGACCACCACATCTTCTCTCTCTTCCACGGTTTTAAAGCTGCTCAATGATTTTCCCTGCTTTTCAAGATATTTCTTTATCACCGAATAAAAGCCTTCAATTAAAGGAATTCCAACAACTATGACCTCTACGGCTTTTCCAAGTTCGTTGCCTTTTTTAGAATAGACGACAGTTAATTCTATGGGGTTTTCATTTTTCTTGTTTAACATAGTTTTCAGATAAAGCGTTTTCGGTTTTTCTGTCGCGCTCATTTCCTCTTGAAGGTCATAGCCATTCACCGATTGGATTGCTTGAGATTTTAGTCTCCAAAGGAGAAATTTAACTACGGCTTTAGTAACTTTCGCACTTTCTTTCCCGCAGAATCTCTTTGATATCGCCGCATCGTTGAAAACTTCTTTAAAAAATTCTTCCATCTCTGATTCGTTGGAGCCTTTTTTAACGAGTGTTTTGAATCTTCCCCAAAGCTCTTTTGTTCTTTCCATGGAACTTTCTGAGAGTGTTGTTTTCTTTTCTTGCTGTTGACGAGAGGCATAGGCGTCACCGACAATGCAATTAGAAACAAAAATTGATCCAAGAGACAAAACGATAGGCAACACAAATCTGGAAGTTTTTTTAAAGTTCATTTGCTATTTATAAAAAATCACATGTTTTGGCGTTAAGTTTAGCATGACTCACTTGATATTCAATAAATTTTCATATAATTGACACATGTTATGGCGGCGATGTTGCGTAATAACTACAGCTTTTGAGAAATTTGCAGAAGGGACGGAGCATACGAGTTAGCACTTAAGGATTCTAGGAGTATTAGGGCGCCAAAATTGCCAAGAAAGAGAAAAATTTTGAGATAATTTTTTAGGTCTCTTTAATTATTCTGTCGGGGGCGTTGATTCTTCTGATGTGCGCTTGTTTTCTTAGAGTATGGATGAGTTTTGAGAGAAGTCTAATGGGCGTAAAAAATTCTTTACACCAGAGCGCATTATATGAAAAACTAAAAAA
>CAXNGE010000004.1:0-10431 GCA_964201935.1 Alphaproteobacteria bacterium
TCTGCCACAACAGGTTGCGCCTCAAGTGCTGAAAATCGATGACGTTCCCTATAGCGAACTTCTCCAGGCGCTTCAGACTCGTGTTGAGTTTCAGGGTTCCCAACTGTGTCCAGTGCAGGAGGTTCAACAATCTGCTCGTGATGCTGCCTATCTGAACTCTCAGGTGAATGATCTGCAAACTCAGAATGCAACTCTCCAAAAACAAATGGAGCAGATGAAGGAGATCATCGATAAGGGGCACACACCAGACACCATTAGGCAGATGGGATCGCAATTACTCGAGCAACGTGAGAATATTTCCAAGCTGGAAACTGCGAATGCATTGTTGATAAATCAGTTAGAGAGGGCAAGAAACGTCGAACAAATTTGCAGCACTAAAGACGAAAGGATAGCCGTTTTGGAACGGCAGTTGATAGATGTGAAATTTCAATTCAGCATAGCCCTACAGCAAACGAAGGCTGAAAACGAGGTGCTGCAGTCTTATCAACACGGCCTACAGGACTTTCACCTCGCCAAGATCGAATTTGCAAAACTCGGAATCAATGATCACTACGGAGAAGCGATACAAATGCTGCATCATGATAGACAGGTTTTAAATGCAAGGCAAAATGAATTAGAAAAAAAATGCCAGGAATTACAGATGGAAAACGCTGAGCTAAAAACATATAAGATAAAATTCGAGGAGATGATGCGGATTATGAATCCACAGGCCGCCGCTGGAAAATAAGGCGCGAAATAAAATGAATGAGGGGCTCCGCAAAAGAGCCCTCCTTATCGTTGGAGTATTATCCAGAAATCCAATCTTTCAGTTTTTTAAAGAACTCAGAAGACTTAGGGCTGTTTGTTTTTTCGTCCTTTTCGTTAATAAATTCTTCTAGAAGTTCTTTCTGCCTTTTTGATAATGACACGGGAGTTTCAACCATGACCTCCACGATGATGTCTCCTCGCTTTGAAGATCTGAGGATTGGCATCCCCTTGCTTTTGACTCTAAATTGGCAGTTGGATTGAGTCCCATGAGGGATTTTAATTTCGAATAAGTTTCCGTCAAGGTCTGGGATTTCTATTTCCCCGCCAAGAGCAGCCTTAGCCATCGATATAGTAGCCGTGCAATGCAGGTCATTTTCTTTGCGCGTGAAGATTTTATGAGGCAAAACATTTATAAAAATGTAGAGGTCGCCTGTTTGTCCGCCCTTGAAGCCAGCCTCTCCCTCTCCATTTAATCTGATTTTACTGCCAGTTTCAACTCCAGCTGGAATATTTACCTCTAAGTTTTTCTCGCCTTTTATCCTGCCACTGCCGGAACATTTTTTGCAAGGATCGGATAGTATGCTACCAGCGCCTCCGCACGTGTGACACGTTTTTTCGATTGTTATAAAACCTTGTTGATATCGAACGCTTCCTCTGCCGCCGCATGTTGGACAGGGAGCTGGTTTTTTGTTTCCCTCGCTGCCGGTTCCATGACAGACAGGGCAAACAATAAGCGTTGCGAACCTTATATTCGACTTGTATCCATGATATGCATCCTCGAGAGAGATCGTCATATCGTATCTTATATCTGAGCCATGTTGGGCCTGAGATCTTGGTTCGTTGGATCTTCCTCCTCCAAACATCTCTTCAAAAATATCAGAAAAACTTGAGAAGTTATCAGAAAAATCAAAGCCGCCGAACCCATGGGAACCACCACCGCCTCCAGAGGAAGCATAATCGCTGCCATATCTGTCATAGGCCGCTCTTTTTTGATCGTCCTTTAAAATGTCATACGCTTCATTGATCTCTTTGAATTTTTCCTCAGACGCTTTTTCACCTTGGTTTTTATCTGGATGATATTTTACTGCTAATTTCCTATAGGCTTTTTTAATTTCTTCAGGAGTTGCTGTTTTCGCAACGCCTAATATTGAATAATAATCCTTCTGAGCCATTTTTCTTTCCTAATATTCGTATGTTTTTGCTAACGTTATCTTTTGGGTTTAATTATACAACATTTTTTGTCTGTTTGGAATAGAGTAGACGCAATTGAATTTGCTATTCAGCAGGAGGAAATCCCCCTGCTGAATATTTATAGATTATTCGCCTTTTTTCTTTTCTTCTGCTGCCTTTGGAGCCTCAGTTGTTTTTGTAGTTTCAGCTGCAGCAGGTTGTTGAGCAGTAGGAGCAACGTCCTCTTTGCTGTCAATAAACTTCAGAAGATCATCAACGCTTGTTGATTGAGCCATCGTTACATTAGATCCCTTAATCAAGAAGATTGCAGGAACGAAAGGAAGCTTCAGAGTTTCAGCTAACTTGCCATTAGCAATCAACTTCTTCTCGGAATCATTCAATGTGGATTCGATTTCCTTATAGCTCAAGCCAGCGACTTTCAACGCTTTTTCTATGGCATCCTTGTCCATAGCTCCGCCGTCCTCTGTCAACTTCTCGATGAACTTTAATGCTTTTTCTTGACTCTTCTCATAGACTGAGAAATAAACCCTAGCTAAAGTGTATGAATCATCTCCGAGCATTCCAACAGGCAACATCTTGAATGCCACATCTTTTTTGGATTTGATGAGGCTTGCCATGCTCTTTTGGAAGGCTATGCAGTGCTTGCACATAGGATCGAAGAAGCAAATAACAACAGATTTCGAATCGGCTTTTCCGAACTTCAAACTCTGCTTTATTATGTCATCTTTTTGCTTATAGACGTCGACCGCCAACTGTTTGACCGTATCTTCTCTCTTCTTTGCGATTCCTTCGCCCATTGCATTCATGAGTAATTGCGGATCTTGCTTCACAATTTCAATAACAGTGGTCTTGATTTTTTCTTCTGAGACCGCATTTTTCGCAGCATCTTCAGCTTTTTTAGAGCTCATATACGCGAGTGAGGCAATTACTAAAGCAATTACCGATATAATTATTCCAAGTGGTGAACTTGATTTTTGTCTTTGTTCCATCATTTCTCGTAATTAAAATTAACAGTCCTATGATGTTTATTTTAAACGGACTGCAATAAATATCAAGCACTAAAAGTGAGATCAGCTTGCGAGTTTACACAGGCTGTGTCTTTTTTACAATTTCTTTTTCATTGTACCGCAGAAACCACAGAGGTCTGTTGCTTTTTCCTTTGTTTTGAGATAGACTTAACAATAACTGACAAGGAGAATTAGCTATAATTCTTGGAATTTTCATTATATGGCAAGAGATATTAATACGAATAACATGAAGAGCAAAATTCACTATCAAAACCTCAAGGAAAAGTATCTCACGGCTGCGAAGGATGCGAAATCTTCTGGTGATCTGGTCTTGACTGAATACAACATGCAATATGCAGAGCACTATAAAAGAATAATATCTGATAAGTTCTCTGATGCCGCCCAAACGACAGAAATGAATGAGCAAAAAGAAGACTCGGTGACTTTTTCCGAGAAACCAAAAACGAGAACCGTAAAAAGAGTTTACAAAAAATCTCCTCAGTTGAATAATTAACACGCTAATAGAGTGAGTGTGCGAATTTTACACATTAGAATTGAGAAAATCCTTTTTTTGTGTTAGTATATATATTGTAAGCGTAGTGGATTTTTGTATTTTTTATGAAGGGTAACATATTAGAGGCTGTCATAGGAGCCGTTGTTTTAGTTATCGCCTCCATTTTTATGTATTTTGCATATGTAACTAGTGGCGAGAAGGTTAGAGACGGATATCTTTTAATAGCACGTTTTGAAGATGTTGGCGGTCTTTCCGTTGGTGCAGACGTGAAATTAAATGGCATCAAGATTGGTATTGTAAAATCTTTGAATATAGATTCTGGATATCAAGCAAAAGCCGAACTCCTCGTAAAAGACAGTATAAAAATTCCAAATGACAGCTCTGCCTCGGTCACGACAGATGGACTTATAGGAAGCAAGTTTGTGGCAATCGGAGCAGGGTTCGCAGAAGAAAAATTGAAGCCAAACGACGAAATTGAAATGACAAGATCCTCCGTGAATCTTGAAAAACTGGTCGATAAATTCATTATGGGAAGCGGCGAGAAACAATCAGAAAAAGAGAAAAAATGATCAATACTCAGGAAATTAAAAAAGATATAGAGAAAATTCTTGACGATAAAAAGGCCGAAGACATCGTGGAAATCGATTTGTCTAGACATCTAGAAAGGCTTTCAGATGTTTGCATCATAGCCTCTGGAACGTCCTCAAGGCACATGCAATCAGTCGGAGATTATGTCTACAAATATCTCAAGAACCTGAAGCTAGCTCCAAAAATCGAGGGAGATGCAAAGAGCGGCTGGATATTAATAGACGCCGCAGGGGTAGAGGTGCATCTTTTCAAGCCGGATCTTCGTAAATATTATGACCTTGAGTCTCTCATGATAGGCGGAGGCAGACCTGCAAATAATAACCTAGAAAATTTGCCCAAAATTTAATGCTCACACTTGTGTTTTAAATTTTCTTTATATATCATTGAGTTGTGTGTCATTTGATTTTTTGATAACCTTGTCATGTCCATAGTCTGTTATCTGCTCAACCCCAGGGGATTTTGCTTCGGCGTGAAAAGAGCCGTCGATATGGCCGAGCAGATGTTGAAACTCTATGGCAAGGTCTACATTACAGAGGACACTATTCATAACAAAATTTTCATGAAGGAAATGAAGCTGAGAGGAATCGAAAAGGTCTCTTCAGTGGATGAAATCCCGTATGGAGCGGCCTATATGTGTTCTGCTCATGGAATTGCTCCCTCCGTCCTGAATACAGCCGAAAAAAATGAATTAACTATCGTGGATGGAACCTGCCCCATTGTCAAATCCATCCAGAAATCCGTTCAAAAAGCTGCAGAGCAAGGAAAGAAAATAATAATTATAGGAAACAGGGCTCACCAGGAAATAATAAGTCTTCTCGGATACGCCAATAACAAAGGTGTGTACGTTGTCTATAACGAAGTTGACATCAATTTGTTGCCATCTTTTGACAATGAGAAAGTGGCTTATTTTACGCAAACAACACTTGATACTCTGACCGTAGAGGCTGTAATAAATGCGCTAAGGGCTAGAATCCCGCATATAGAATCCGATACAAGAGATAATATCTGCAGCGCAACAAAAGAGCGGCAAAACGCTGTAAAAAAAATCGCGAAATCAATAGATTTGTTCATAATCATCGGATCTCTCTATTCTTCGAATTCCAGGCGTCTGGAAGAGGTCGCAATCGAGTCCGGAGCTAAAAGAGTTATCAGAATAGATAGTAGTGACGAAATAGATACAACTATATTTTCTGAGGGGATTTCTACTATTGCCATAACCTCCGGAGCCTCGGCTCCCGAATTCCTTGTGGAAGAAGTCGTTGAATTCTTGCGCAATCAAATCCAAGACATAAGAATTGAAAACTGCTAATTGATAAAAACAAACTTATTATAAAGAAAATGCAGTTGACAATCAATAACAGATGCAGTATTATACAAATCAGAATATTGAAAAGATGTCTTGTTAAGGAGAATGTCATGAATAGAAAACTGTTATTAACTCTTGTCGCAGCGCTTGTTGGAATCTCGTGGGACCAAGTCCATGCCTCTGATCAATTGCCAACGCCTCAAGGATTTGAAATTCCACAGCAATTTCAAAAAATTGAAGATGCGGTTCAACAGTGGAAAGATATATCAGCTCGTGTAAGATGGATAAAGAGTGAGGAAGAAATTGAATTCAAAATCCCACAGCAATCTCAAAAACTCGGAGAGGAGCTTTTTCAACAGTGGAAAGGTATCGCAAGTCGTGTAAGATGGATAAAGAGTGAGGAAGAAATTGAAAATGATCTTAGCCAGTTACAAGACGAAATAAAGTATGTAAACAGCGACTTGGTTCATAAATCAGAGGGAAGTCAGACCAGGAAAGGAATTCATCGTGTAAATAGAAAACAACAAGAGATACGTGAATCAGCAAAATACCTGCCGGGTGAAGCCGCTTTCGAAATTATGGCAGAGACAGAGGCCAGCCTCGAAACAACCCGGAAAAAAATGTGGGACAGGATCGAATACCACAAGGATTGTAGCTGTTATTATAAGATCTCAATAGATAGCCTCATGCATTCCAGCTGGTATTGCACAGATGAGAATAGTCACCCAATTGAATGGCTCAAACAACAGCACGAAAGAGCTAACAATCTTATTAAAGAGATCTGGGAAAGGTGGTTCGAATCCATAATCCAACGTGTCATTGATCCACAAAAAGAAGAATTAACTGGGGACGGCATAGAAAGTTTCGAATTCTGGACTGGAATAGCATATCCTAATGATGCGATAAAAAAACAAAAAGTGCAGAAACTAAAAGATCTCATAGAAGCTAATGCAGAATAGCACGATCCTTCAGCCTTCAAAATACCGCTGATTCAAAATGGGGATCCACTTCGGATTCCCATTTTGGCAGCAATATTACTTCATCTTCTTCATGACTGCTTTTAGTTGACCAAAATTTTCTAGATCTCGTGCCATCCATTGATCACTATAAATAGCTATATTTTCTAAATCTTTCGCCGCATCCATTATATCTTCAACTTGCTGCAAAAACTGCTCTATAGTCAATTCTTGAAAAATGTATTTTACTGGTTTCAGAGACTTCAAGCTAGCGACGAACTCCTCTTCAGTCTCCTCTCTTGGGGTTCTTTCCAATAACCAATTGCATTTTGCCGAAAGTCTGCATCTTAGTTGTTTTTCTATGTCTTGTGATTTTATTCGCACAGATGGATGTTCAAATTTGTCATTTATGTATAAATATGACAATGCTTTTCTCGGAATAATGTCCCCTGATACGTCCTTCATCTGGATATTCAATTCTTGATACCAGAAGTCATATATATCCTCTTCAGGCATGACCATCTCTGGATTTTTTTGTAAAAGAAGCCTGATCTCTTGTCTTTTTTTTATTAGTGATATCTTTTCTTCTGTTAGTTTTGGGTTTTGCTCATCTTTTGTGTTTTGCATCAATAAATTCAACACATCGCTAAGTTTACTCAACTCTGTTACATTGAATGATTGTTTTTGGACTGGTCCTTGAGATGTCAAATCCCTAAAACGCTGTTCTTCTTTTTCAAATTCACTTTTTAGTTGGTCGCAACATTTACTCTTTGCCTCTTCCAAATTTTTCTGAATTTGGTTGTATTGTGGTTTTATCCATTGAATTATCCCAGGCAGTTTAACCTCTCTCTCTTGCCAATAACAATAAGCATAATCTGCCAGACTTCTTATCTTATCGAAAGGCGCTTGTGCTTTGAGTTGAGTGTTCTTTTTTTCGATCGCGCCCTGTATAATTTTAAGATTTTCGTCAATGGCTAATCCGATTTGTTTTGCAAGTTCAGATGGGACTTTTTCAGATAATTCCCGTAGTCTTTTTTGTATTCGATCTGAGGAAGAGAGAGAGTCTGAAACCGGGATTATCCCTGACTCGGACAAATCCAACTTTTTAGCTATGTCATTCGCTTGTTTTTCCAGGTCTTTCAATTTACTCATAATCTTTTGATTGATTTCTGATATAGGTTCTAAAGTTTGCATAGTGCTTGGTAGTTGGCATGTAGCATTAGCAGTGCTCACTCCTGCGACAAAAGCGCACGCAGCAATTAATAGCAGATTTTTGTTCATAATACTCTCCTTAATAAAACGTCTTGTGCAATATTACTTCATCTTCTGCTTATTGTCAATAAAAAAACAGGATGCCATGTATTTATAAAAAATTAGCTTGCTCCGGGCGAGTATTCGCAGTATAATAAAGTCTAAACAGCAATTACGAAGCTAGCGGTTACTTTGAGAAGAGATATTTTAATGATGCTTTGGCTAATTTTTTCGGCCCAGACTTGCTTTTCAACCTCAAATTTTGGTTTAAAGAACGCAGAGAAAAAAGTCTTGGAATTTGGCTACTATTCATGTGTTCCTCTTCTTGTTATGTCTGAAGACTTTAAGAAATCACAGCAAGAGCTAATAACACACTTCAGCATTGTGAACTCAGATATGGAGTTAAATTTGAATATACCAGTGTCTCCCTCCTTAAAGTGGAGCCAAAAAGAAGTTTCGGATTTTGAAGAATTAGTAACAAAAAACAAACAATTCAATACCACAAAATTACTCGAAATTCTTTGCGATCACTTCAAAGACAAGCCATATGGGGCTGTAAGATCTAGACTGTTACAAGGACAGAAAAAAGCTCAGGAAGTCTCAATTAAAACTTCCAAGAAAAAGAAGCCGCTTTAACGCAATATTAAGAACATTGCAATAAACTCATTACATAGGATCCATTATCGTTGGCAGATTTTTGAGTGATTGATGATGTTGTTCTCGATTGGTTTTGCTTAATAAATTCGAATGGGATTGGGCCGAAGACTTTTTGGGCACTGCTTCGAGCCTACAAAACCGCCAAAGAATCTTTGAAGCATGTTGCTGAGCCTTTTCCTTTGACCGAGGCACGAAAGATTTTGAAATCTGCGAATGTTAGAGTTATCCTAGCAAATGAAGATCTTTTTCCAAGGGAGCTCAGGAGATCTGCCTCGTGTCCGCCTATGTTGTTCTATAGGGGGGATAAATCAATCCTGGCTAAAAAAAAGGTTGCTATCGTTGGCGCGAGGAATGCCTCTATAAATGGAATGGCTATTGCTCAAAAATTATCGAATAATTTGTCAAATTATTTTGCGGTCGTCTCGGGATTGGCAAAGGGAATCGACACTAGCGCCCACAAAGGGGCTCTAGAAAATATCGATGCAAAGTCTGCGATTGCAGTCCTGCCATTTAGCATCGATGAAATATATCCGAAGGAAAATATTAAACTTCATGAGAAAATCGGGAAACATGGACTTCTGCTATCGGAGGTTCCTCCTCACAAGAAGATGGATCAGGGAATGTTTCATGCAAGGAACCGGATCATTGCCATGATGTCGTCCGGACTCATCGTTGTTGAAGCTGCCTTGAAATCTGGCACGATGGCAACTGCTAAACTTGCACTGGACGTTGGATGCGAAGTTATGGCAGTGCCTGGATCTCCAATTGACCCAAGATCCGCAGGAAGCAATCTCTTAATTAAAAATGGCGCCCCACTCATAGAGAATTATATGGACGTCTTAGAAATCCTTGGATATGAGGAACAAAAAGAACAACTAATTATGCAAGATTCTCTGATTATAAAGGAAAATTACTCTCAAGATAAATATGAAAAAATCCTGGAGCTTTTATCGACTGATCCAGTTGGACTCGACGAGATATCAATCCAAATGAATGTTGATATGGCCGAGCTGCTCTGCATTGTTTCCGATCTGGAAATTACTGGAAAGATCGCAAAATATTCGAACAATCAAATCGCTTTAACAGAGTCTATAAAATGAGCATCGCAATAAAAGAGAAATCTAAAATCGAAAAAGTTCGTAGTGCGCAACAAGTTGGGCACAGAAAAAGACTCAGGGAAAGGCTTCTCGAAAATGGCGGAGAATCTTTATTGGATTATGAGATCGTTGAACTTATGTTGTTTTTGATATTCAAGAGGAAGGACACGAAACCTCTAGCAAAGTCTCTTCTCGAAAAATTCGGTACAATTGATTTGATACTCTCCGCCTCGAAGAATGATATTCTCGATATTGAAGGAGCTGGCGAAGCTGTTTTTACGGGGATCAAAATCATTGATGCAGTCATAAAATCAACTCTCAAAAGCAAAATAATGAAGAGAAGCACAATCTATTGCTTTGAAGACGTTTTAAAATATTGTGAATTTAATATGAAGAACTTACTCGCGGAAGAATTTAGAGTTATATTTTTAAACACGATAAATCAAATCATAGGTGATGAGGTCATGCAAAGGGGAACGATAAATTCAGTTGATGTTGCTCCGAGAGAAATCGTGAGGAGATGCATAGAAAAGGGCGCGAAGGGATTTATATTGGTTCACAATCATCCAAGTGGAGATCCAACGCCATCCGCAGGAGATGTCATTGCGACAAAAATGATAAACGATGCAGCCAAAGTTTTCAACATAGATCTATATGATCACATTATAATAGGCGGCCATCGTCATATATCATTCAAAAACCTAGGACTTTTAAAATAGGGTCATTTTAATAAACTCCTTTCATAACTTTTTTGATCCTAAACCTGAATTTAGCAGGAAAAGGTCTCTAAGGTATAGTTAAAAACCCTCTGTTTTAGGAGGGCTTTTATGTAAATATTTCATCTGTACAGAAAGACTTTAAAACTTTATGCCGTGTTTGCACGTGAGGATTCGAGGAGCGCCGTAACGCAAAAATTACCCAAAAAGATGAGGTTCGAGAGAAGTCTAACGGAAAAATATGCCAAAAACAGGACTAAGATGGGCGTAAATTTTACTTGCGCCCTTTTTTTATTTATGAAAAAATGAAAAAGGAGGAAACACTGCCTCCATTAATAATCAACATAACTGAAGTTTTGCATCTCCCATCTGGGCTTGAAAGGAAGCCATATCAAGGATAG
>CAXNGE010000005.1:0-10367 GCA_964201935.1 Alphaproteobacteria bacterium
AAAAAAAAAGGACTTTGTATTCTATGTTGGATTTGATGCGACTGCGAAGAGTCTTCATATTGGGCATCTGCTCTGGATAAAGCTGGTCAATAAACTTCAAAGCTTTGGAGCAAGGCCGATAGTCATCGTTGGAGGTGCGACGAGCAAGATTGGAGACCCAACCTGGAAGGACTCTCAAAGGACAATGCTGGGATACGAAGAGGTGCTGAATAATATAGACTCTATAATGTCTAAATTGAGCAGGCTTATAAATTTTGACAACGACGCGAATTCCGCGAGGCTTCTTAATAATGATGATTGGATATCTAAAATTAACTATATGGAATTCTTGAGAGATTTTGGCCCTTTGTTCTCCGTTAACAAAATGCTGGCCATGGATAGCGTTAGCGCGAGACTTGAGCGTCAGCAACACCTCAGTTTTCTGGAATTTAATTACATGCTTCTTCAGGCGTATGATTTTTTGTATCTCAATGAAAATTATGGATGTGTCCTAGAGATAGGAGGCGCTGATCAGTGGTCTAACATGATCTCTGGAGTTGATTTAATAAGAAGAAAAACCGGAAGGCAAGCGTTTGGAATGTCGATTCCTCTCCTCACAAATTCTGACGGGAAAAAAATGGGGAAGACTGATAAAGGGAGTGTCTGGCTTGATGAAAGGCTAACCTCTCATTTTGACTTCTGGCAATATTGGAGGAATGTTGATGATAAGGATGTCGTAAAGTTGATGAAATTATTCACCGATATCGATGTTTCTGCGATAAATAAATATGCTGATTTGGTGGGGACAAAGGAGATAAACGAGGCCAAAATATTGCTAGCTGATGAAGTCACAAAATTCGTTCACTCTGAGGCTGATATAGAGTCAATAAAAAAGACGGCGGGAGGTTTGTTTTCTGGAGGCTCAGGCTCTCTTGATGAAATAAAGGAGTTTGAAGTAACAATTGGAACAACAATCGACAAAGCGATTGTTTTGGCCGGACTGTCAAAAAGCCAAACTTTGGCAAAGAGATTGATTGAGGGAGGTGGAGTCAGGATAGATGGCAATATTGTGACTGTTTTTAAGACTGCAATAGAGGAAGATTGCATAATTGCCGTTGGGAAAAAGAACTTCGCAAAGATAAGGGTTGTTTGACATTGGAGACGCAACAACTAACGGCCAGCTTTTTTGTGGATATTTTGAAAATTTTAACCAAAAATTAACTATTTCGGTGTAGAATATATATCAGATGGGAAAATTAAAGGCCCAGGATTTTTTCGATTAAAGGAGTTTTGATTATGATGAAGACAATTAGCCTATTGGCATTATTAGCAGCTTTTGGCTCATTCCAAGCAACAGCAGAAGACACAAAGCCTGAGGGCGATGTAAAGGTTGAGGCGCCAAAGGAAGAGAAGACATTAGATCAACTAAAAGCAGACAAGAAAGATTTAGAAGAAAAACTAGCAAATGCAAAAGAAGATGAAAAAACTAAGATAGAAGAAGATGTTAAGAAAGTAGATGAGGATATAAAGGCAAAAGAAGAGAAGAAAGAAGAGGCTAAGCCAGAAGAGAAAAAAGAAGAAGCTAAGCCAGAAGAGAAAAAAGAAGAGAAAACAGCCGAAGAGCCAAAGAAAGAAGAAGAGAAGAAAGAAGAAAAGTAATCTCTGCTCTCAATATATATATATCGTGGCGGGGTTTTTTCCCGCCACAGCGTTAACCCTATTAACGCTTGGGTTTATCATGAAATATTCGTGGTTCGCGTCTTGGGAGCTGATTACTGAGATGCGCCTATGATTTCGCCACCTTAAGAACTTGTAAACTTTTCGGAAAACTCCTTGCTCTCTTTTAAGGGGGCGTCTGTAATATACATATTATACTAAACTTATGCTACGCTTCTCGAGACTTCATAATTCTTGCCCAATAGAATCTAATAATTCGTTAGTTTTGAATGAAAAAGAGGAGTGCTTTTTTCTGTGGCTAGGACCCATGAGACAAACTCATACATCCTTAAAACTCTTCTGTATTTTAAAGAAGAAATATGATAAAATACGAGTGACAATTTGCAAGGCCTGTGCTACACTGATCCTTGAGAATTGTAGGAGTGTAGCTCAATTTGGTAGAGTAGCGGTCTCCAAAACCGTTGGTTGGGGGTTCGATTCCCTCCACTCCTGCCATTGATGTTAAGTGAATTTTGTTTTTGAAAAAGGGATGGAAATAATGAAATCGACTTCGGGCATTGGGAAACTTTTCTCGTTTTATAAGGATGTTAGAGGTGAAATCGACAAGATTGCATGGCCATCTCGCAAAGAAGTCATAATAACAACCATCGTTGTTTTTGTCCTGGCTGTTATGGCATCTTTGTTTTTTGGTATAGTTGATACCATTTCATATAAAGTAGTTCACGGTATAATAGGTAGATAGTCGGAAAGAGATCATGACACAAAAGGCAAGATGGTATATAGTGCACGTTTATTCCGGGTCTGAGAACAGGGTTGCTCAGGTTATCAGGGAGCAGTCTGCCAAGAAGGGGCTGGAAGACAAGTTTGAAGAAATATTAATTCCAACTGAGGAAGTTGTCGAGATTAAAGGCGGGAGCAAGGTCAGTGTAAATAAAAAATATTTTCCTGGATATGTCCTCGTGAAAATGGTCTTGGAGGATGAGGCTTGGCATCTTGTCAGGAGCATTCCCAGGGTGTCTGGGTTTCTTGGAACAAAAGGCAAACCATGTCCCGTTAGTGAGGTCGAAGTAAAGAGGATCATGGATCAGGTGAAGGCTTCCGCCGAGAGCCCGAGAAGTTCCGTATCTTATGAGGTTGGGGATCAGATTAGAGTCACGGATGGTCCGTTTGCATCTTTTTCTGGGTTTGTTGAAGAGATTGAAGATGATAAGCAGAGGCTCAAGGTTTCTGTTATGATCTTTGGTAGGGCGACTCCTATAACATTAGAGAGTTCGCAAGTTGAGAAAATGTAGTGTTATTTGTGGGAGACTTAGCCGTTTTGGTTGATATTACCACGAATAATAAGTTTAAATAGGAGAATAAAATGGCAAAGAAAGTAATTGGCTATATAAAATTGCAGATTCCTGCAGGGAAGGCGAATCCGTCGCCTCCGATCGGTCCTGCGCTAGCACAAAAAGGTTTGAATATCATGGAGTTTTGCAAGGCTTTTAATGCAAAGACTCAAAGCATGGAGCCTGGAGTTCCGACTCCTGTCGTCATAACGGCATATGCTGATAAGAGCTTCACATTCATTATGAAGACTCCTCCTGTTTCGTATTTTGTTAAGAAGGCTGCTGGAATCAAGAGCGGCTCTCAAAAGACTGGCATAACTGCTTCTGTGGCAAAGATAACAATGTCCCAAGTCATGGAGATTGCAAAGCAAAAAATACAAGATATGAATGCAAATGATATAGATGCTGCGGCTCAAATGATAATTGGCTCCGCAAAATCTATGGGCGTTGACGTCGTGGAGGGTTAGGATTATGGCACATTTAGGTAAGCGTTTAAAAAATATTAAAAAAGATGTCAATTTGGCTAAGGTCTATAGCTTGAAAGAGGCTGTGGCTCTCGTCAAAAAGAATGCGACTGCTAAGTTCGACGAGACGATTGAAATTAGCATGATGCTCGGGATCGACACAAAAAAGCCTGAGCAGAATATAAGGAGCGTTATAAACCTTCCTCATGGCACAGGCAAGACCTATAGGGTTGCCGTCTTTGCCAAAGATCAAAAGGCAGAGGACGCCAAAAAGGCCGGGGCAGATATCGTTGGAGCTGATGAGCTTGTTGAGATGATTCAAAAGGGCAACATGCCTTTTGATCGCTGCATAGCCACTCCAGATATGATGGCTCTCGTTGGAAAGGTCGGAAAGATCCTTGGCCCAAAGGGACTCATGCCTAATCCAAAGCTTGGCACCGTCACGACAGATGTTGTTAACGCGATTAACAATGTTAAGGGCGGACAGATCGAATATAGAACAGAAAAAAACGGCATAATTCATGCGGGCATCGGCAAGGCAAGCTTCTCTGAGGCGGCTATTGAAGAAAATGCCAAGGCTTTGATTGATGCTGTTGTTAAATCCAAGCCTGTTGGAACAAAGGGAGCCTTCTTGAAGAAGATGAGTTTAAGCTCGACAATGGGAGTTGGCCTAACGTTCGTTATAGAGTAGGATTGATACTTAAGAGTTTTGTGAGGGGCTTTTAAAACGGCCTCTCACAAATAGCATTTTTTGAGGAAGATTTGAATTCGATACTCAAAATGATGCTGTCGTAGACTGTAGGTTTCAAGTTTCTTGAAATAAAGATTCCCGAAAAGAATCGCCTACAATAGACAGAAGTAGTATTTAATTTTACTTCTTCTGTGTTTATAGTTGAATAGTAATATGAGGAGATGAACGTATGAAGAGAATAGAGAAAGAATCCTTCGTATCGCATGTCCGTGAGGAGTTAGTGAATTCTTCGGTTGTTATTGCAGTGAACAGATCATTTGGAATAACCGTCGAGGAAATGACGAAGCTTCGCAGGGGGATGCATGATGCCGAAGCGAATTTCAAAGTTCTTAAAAACACATTGGCTCGTATCGCAATAAAGGACTCAGCGCTGGAAGAATTATCTAGTTATTTAGAAGGTCCAACTGCATTGGCTTATTCCAACAACCCTGTTGGAATGGCTAAGGCTTTGTCAGAATTCGCAAAGGCGAATGATAAATTGACAATTTTAGGCGGAATTATGGATGGTAAATACATCTCTGCCAAGGTTGTTGGTGAACTGGCAGCGCTTCCATCAGTTGATGAACTTCGTGCTAAGATTATTGGTCTTCTGACTGCGGCTGCAACGAAAGTTGTCAGAACTGTCAAGGAGCCATCTTCAAGAATCGCGAGAGTTGTTGGTGCGAAGAGTTAGTGTTTTTAATAATAGTGTTTTACAATTAAGGAGTATAAAAAATGGCCAATTTAGAAAAAATCGTTGAAGAACTTTCGAGTTTAACAGTCCTAGAAGCTGCTGAGCTTTCAAAGTTATTGGAAGAGAAGTGGGGAGTCAGTGCGGCTGCCGCTGTTGCTGTCGCCGCTGCTGGTCCAGCTGCAGCTGCCGTTGAAGAGAAGACAGAATTTGATGTTGAACTCACAGACGGTGGAGCAAGCAAAATCAACGTCATTAAAGAAGTTAGAGCTATCATGCCAGAGCTCGGCTTGAAAGAAGCTAAGGATCTCGTTGAAGGAGCTCCAAAGGTTTTGAAGGGCGGAGTTTCAAAGGATGAAGCAGAGAAAATCAAGAAGCAGCTAGAAACAGCCGGAGCAAAAGTAACAATCAAATAGTATTGTTAAAATGAGGGCGGTTATCCGCCCTTTGTTATTTTGTTTTGTTGTTGTTTTTAGAGGATTAAATTACTATGGTCAGATCATATACAGGACGTAAACGTTTTCGTAAGTCTTTTGGGCGAATCAAAGGGAAAAGCCAACTACCAGATCTTATTTCTCTGCAAAAAAGTTCATTCGATGCCTTTTTGCAAAAGGACGTTCCTCATGCTAAGAGAGAAAATGCTGGGTTGTTGGAAATTTTCAATTCATTTTATCCTATAAAAGATAATCAAGGCAGGGCTCAATTGGAATTCTGTGGATATTCCTTCGATGAGCCGAAATATATGGAGATAGAATGCCGTCAAAGAGGCGGAACTTATTCCTCGTCCCTGAGAGGGAAGTTTAGGCTTGTTATTTGGGATATTGATCCTGATACTGGATCCAGGACTATAAAGGATATCAAAGAGCAGGACGTCTATCTCGGAGATATTCCGTTAATGACTGATCGTGGAACCTTTATATTCAATGGCATCGAGAGAGTTGTTGTTTCTCAGATGCACAGAAGTCCTGGTGTTTTCTTCGATCATGACCATGGAAAAACTCATTCTTCTGGGAAATATTTATATGCGGCTAGGGTTATCCCATATAGAGGCTCTTGGATAGACTTTGAATTTGATCATAGAGACGTCTTGTATGTCAGGATCGACAGAAGACGGAAAGTGTTGGCTTCAACGTTCTTAATGTGTCTTGAAAGCAAGGAGACAGAGGAATATAAGAAGAAGCTGAAGGAAGGGCAGACGGCTCCAGAAAATTGTGTCACTGGAATGTCTAAGGAAGAAATTTTGAACTATTTTTATAGTTCTATTGAATATAAAAAGACAAAAGAAGGCTGGTCAACGGCTTTTGTTAAGGATCATCTTAAGGGGCAAAGGCTAGAAAAAGAGCTCATCGATGCTGAGACTAAAGAGGTCGTTGCTAAGGCAGGAGCAAAGATGACTCCAAGGACTCTCGATCAACTTGAAAAAGCTGGCTTGAAATCTGTTTTTTTGTCTCCTGAGGATTTGCTCGGGAAATATGTCTCGAAAGAGCATATAAATGAACAAACCGGGCAGATTTATTTCGAAGCCGGTGAGGAAATAACAACAGACACTCTTGAAAAAATTGATCAACTGGGCATTAAAAAATTAGACGTTCTGTTCATGGACAACGTAACAGTTGGAACGTATATGATCAATACTTTCGGTTATTCCAAGTGCCTCAACAGAGAAGATGCATTGATAGAATTGTGCAGAGCACTCATTCCAGGAGAGCCTCCAACTGTTTCTGGCGGAGAAGAACTTTTGCATGCAACGGTTTTTGATGCAGATAGATATGATATATCGGCGGTTGGAAGAGCGAAGATTAATGATAGATTAGGATTAAACACTCCTGATGAAGTGAGAACCCTGCAGAAAAAAGATTTACTAGAAATAGTCAGAGTTCTGTTCCTTGTTAAGGACGGGAAAGGTGAAATTGACGATATAGACAACCTTGGGAACAGAAGAGTTCGCTCGGTTGGTGAATTGATTGAAAACCAATGCAGAGTTGGCATGATCAGGATGGAGAGGGTAATTAAAGAAAAGCTCGCGGCCTCTGAAATTGACACTCTCGTTCCAAGTGACTTGATCAATGCGAAGCCTCTTATAACCTCTATAAAAGACTTCTTCGTTTCGTCTCAGTTGTCGCAGTTTATGGATCAGACAAACCCGCTTTCAGAAGTTACTCATAAGAGAAGGCTTTCTGCGCTCGGGCCTGGAGGACTTTCGAGAGAAAGAGCTGGATTCGAAGTCCGAGACGTTCATCCAACTCACTATTCAAGACTTTGTCCTATCGAGACTCCTGAAGGACAGAACATTGGTCTTATCAACTCTCTTGCTTCATATGCAAAGATAAATAAATATGGATTTATTGAGGCTCCTTATAAAAAAGTTGTTAATGGGAAAATCACGAACGAGGTTATTTATCTAACGGCGACTGAGGAGGGGAAGTATTCAATTGGTCAGGCTGACATTGCCTGTGATAAGGCCGGTAATATTCTGGATGATTTTGTGATATGCAGAAAATCTGGAGAAGTCTTGAGAAAGCCAAGATCAGAAGTGGCTTTCGTTGATGTTTCTCCAAAACAGGTTGTTTCCGTTGCTGCGGCGCTCATTCCATTCTTAGAGAACGACGACGCTAGCCGTGCGCTCATGGGATCGAACATGCAAAGGCAGGCTGTTCCGCTTCTTCGTTGCGAGGCGCCCCTTGTTGGAACTGGCATGGAAGCTATTATAGCGAAAGACTCTGGCTCATCAGTTATCGCTAAGAGACCTGGAATAATAGATCACGTTGATGCAAAGAGAATAGTAATAAGAGTCACGGATGATGCCGACGTTGGAGCCGATGTCTATACATTGTCGAAATTCCAATGTTCAAATATGGGAACTTGTATTAACCAAAAGCCTCTCGTCAAAACTGGAGATAGGGTCGAGACTGGAGATATAATTGCCGATGGTCCTTCGACAGATTGCGGAGAATTGGCTCTCGGGCGGAATATGCTTGTCGCATTCATGTCATGGAATGGTTATAGCTTCGAAGACTCGATCGTCCTATCTGAGAGAGTTGCCAAAGAAGATATTCTAACATCAATCCACATCGAAAGCTTTGAAGTTATGGCTCGAGACACGAAACTTGGTAACGAAGAGATAACTAGAGATATTCCAAATATTTCAGAGGAATCACTAAGAAACCTGGATGAGTCAGGCATAGTTTATGTTGGCGCTGAAGTTCATCCTGGGGATATATTAGTTGGAAAAGTCACTCCAAAAGGTGAGGCTCCTATGACTCCTGAAGAGAAACTCCTCAGAGCTATTTTCGGAGAGAAATCTGCCGATGTTAAAGACAGCTCCTTTAGAGTTCCTCCTGGAATTTCTGGGACGGTCGTTGAGGTTCGAGTCTTAATGAGGCGCGGAGTCGAGAAAGATGAAAGAACAATCGCGATTGAAAGACAGCTCATTGAAGATCTAGCAAAAGATAGGGATTCTGAGAAAAGAATTTTTGAACAGACTTATCAAAAACATATCAGCGGAAGAGTTGTTGGTGAAAAGCTTGTCTCCGGCCTTGCAGAGCACAAAAAAGGCACCGTTATTAATGAGGATATGGTGAGAGATTTATCTTTCTATCAGCTCAAAAATATAGTTATCGATAATGAGCAGGCGCAGGATATTATAGTAACTCTTGTGAAGCAATTCGAAGAGAAGGCCACCAAACTTCAGAAGCACTTTGAAGAAAGTGTGTATAAGCTCAGAAAAGGCGATGATTTGCCTGCTGGCGTTTTGAAGTTAGTTAAGGTTTTCGTTGCAAATAAAAGAAAGATTCAGCCCGGTGATAAGATGGCCGGACGACATGGTAACAAAGGTGTCGTGTCAAGGATTCTGCCGGTTGAGGACATGCCTTATCTCGAGGACGGAACTCCAGTTGATATCCTCTTGAATCCTCTTGGTCTTCCATCAAGAATGAACGTTGGACAAATTTTGGAGACTCATTTGGGAGCAGCCGCTAGAGGACTTGGACTTCAAGTTCAAGAGATGCTGAATTCATACAGGAAAAGAGAGGCTACAATCAAAGAGCTTCGAGAGAAAGTCTTGGGTATCTATAGCGACAAAGAGGATCTAGATGATATCAAGAAATTAAATGACGAGGAACTCGTTGAACTGGCGACGAACTTGAGGACTGGTATCCCTGTTTCAAGCCCTGTTTTCGATGGAGCTAAACTCTCTGATATTGAGGATTCTCTAACGAAAGCTGGCCTCGATACTTCAGGCCAGGTGGCCTTGTATGACGGAAGAACAGGAATGGCCTTTGACAGAAAAGTCACGGTCGGATATAAGTATCTCTTGAAACTTCATCACTTGGTTGATGATAAGATTCACGCGAGATCTGTCGGACCATACAGCTTGATAACTCAGCAACCTCTTGGAGGTAAGGCGCAGTTCGGTGGACAGAGATTTGGAGAAATGGAAGTCTGGGCTCTTGAGGGGTATGGTGCCGCTCATGTTCTCCGCGAGATGTTGACCGTGAAGTCTGACGATGTGAAGGGAAGAACGAAAGTTTATGAATCAATTGTCAGAGGAGAGAACGATGTCGAGCCTGATATGCCGGAATCATTCAACGTTTTGGTGAAAGAATTGAGATCTTTAGGACTCAGCCTTTCATTTGAAAACACTATTGAACCAAATAAGAACATCTAGGAGAGTTGGGTATATGAACTTTAGTAAGAACCATTCTAACACTGAGAAAGCGAGCGTCTCTAAGGATTTTGACGCAATTAGAATCTCTATCGCTAGCCCTGATGAAATCCGCTCCTGGTCTTTTGGAGAGGTGAAAAAACCTGAGACCATAAATTATAGAACTTTCAAGCCAGAACGTGATGGTTTGTTTTGCGCTCGTATTTTTGGTCCTGTGAAGGATTATGAATGCAATTGCGGCAGATATAAGAGGATGAAATATAAGGGCATCGTCTGCGAGAAATGCGGTGTTGAGGTTACCTTAAGCCGAGTCAGGCGCGAGAGAATGGGGCACATAGACTTAGCTGCTCCTGTCGTTCATGCTTGGTTTATGAAATCGATTCCTAGCAGAATTTCTATGATCTTGGACAGAGGAGTCAAAGAACTTGAAAAAATTCTTTATTTCGAGAAATATGTTGTCCTGGAGCCTGGATTTAGCCATTTTGCATATCATGAGACAATAACAGAAGAAGAATATCAGGATGCTCTCGATAAATATGGAGAGGGAGCCTTCACGGTCAGTATTGGAGCAGAAGCAATCAAAGAAATGCTGGCTGCGATCAATTTGAAAGAAGAGACTGAAAAATTAAAGCGAGAGCTCGAAGAAGGCGTCGTTGATATTCGTAAGAAAAAAATCGTAAAACGTCTAAAAATTCTTAATGCCTTCCTCAAGACCGGCGTTAATCCAGAATATTTGGTTCTAACTGTTCTTCCTGTTATTCCACCTGAGCTCAGGCCTCTTGTGCCTTTGGAAGGTGGCAGATTTGCTACGAGTGATCTCAACGATCTTTAT
>CAXNGE010000006.1:0-9958 GCA_964201935.1 Alphaproteobacteria bacterium
CAGAGACGGCTCTCTTCAATATGTTCACACAAGCTCATGGGGTCTCACGACAAGGATTATCGGTGGTCTCATCATGGCTCATGGAGACGACGATGGAATTAACTTGCCCTCTGAAATTGCCCCATATCATGTTGTGATAATTCCTATAATAAAGGACGACTCATCTGCAGATAAAGTCTTGGAATATTGCAATAGACTGAAGGACGCCTGCCCAAAGACCCTTCGTATTCTTGTCGATAAAAAGGAAACCCAGGCGCAGAATAAGAAGTGGGACTACGTCAGAAAGGGAGTTCCTTTCATCTGTGAAATTGGCATGAAAGATCTTGAGAAAAACTACGTCTTTTTCACGAAACGCAGTGAAAATTTAAAAAAGGAATCCATTAGTTTTGATGAATTTGTTGCAAGCATTGAAAATATGCTGGCTGGGCACGATGAAACCTTGCTCAACAAGAACAGAAACATGGCTCTTGGCAAAATCAACAAAACAGTCACAACCTTCGCAGAATTGAAGGAGTTTTTTAGCAGAAACGAAAACGGCTTTGTCATCGCAAAATGGAGCAACACGAATGAGAATTTGGAACTCTTAGACGAACTCGGTGTAACCGTCCGATGCTTGCCACTTGAACAGTCCGGAACCTCTGGCGAATGTGTTCTAACTGGAAAAGATGCAACTTTAGACGCAGTGTTCGCCAAGGCTTATTGATGAACATTACGATCAGAAGTTTTCTGATTTTATGCTGTCTTTTTGGATTTTTCACAGGTGCCGCCAATGCTGACGAAGGACTTCCTATGCTTGCCATCGTTTGGCCGATGTTCTGGTTTGCGATAATTCCAATCATCCTCATAGAGTGGGCTGTTTTCAAAAAAATGCACCAGGATTTCCCTTCCGGAAAACTTTTAAGAGTAACTTCTTTGTCCAATATAATATCAACAATAATTGGGATTCCAATGGCCTGGCTTTGCTTATTGTTGGTTGAATACAACATTCCTGGAAGTGGCTCTGGATTTCCAGCCTTCGATGGGTTTTGGCAGTTTTTTTTAAAACTCACCGCTGGAGTCGTTTGGCTTCTTCCTGATTATGGAGAATTCGGCTCTCCAACGTATTATTGGGAGATACCTCTTGCATTTAATGTCTTGTTAATTCCGTGCTTTTTCATGTCTTATTGGATAGAGGCTTTTGTTTCGGCGGCTCTCCTGAAAACCAAATACCAAAACATCAAGAAGGCTGTGTGGAAAGGCAATATTTACTCCTATGCTTTCTTATTACTACTGGGTCTCTTGTTTTTATTAGTGAATTTTGTCAACGAGCGTGATTTTATGTATGAATCAAACATTGTTGGATCAAAAACTTACTCATTAACTTACTCATTGCTTTTTTGCTAATAAATGTTATAAATATATATGCGCATGCACTCGTAGCTCAGCTGGATAGAGCGTTGCCCTCCGAAGGCAAAGGTCGTGGGTTCGAATCCCGCCGAGTGCGCCATTTAAGACGCGATATACTGCTGACTTTTTCTCCCATTCAACAAAAACCCTATATATATCATAGAAGCAACGCTTGCAATAATTCCGATAACAAAAGGCCCTGCAGAAGCTGACAAACCAAGAGATAAAGCCAACTGAGGAGAAAAACCTGCAATGTTATTCGCTAGCCATAGTGTTATCGCCTCAGTGCCATAAAATATTGCAAACGCCGTTCCTATTAAGTGAGTTGGAGTTGACTTAGCAATGATTGAATAAATCACCCCGTGAGTTGCTCCTATATGAATTCCTGCGCATAAATAGATGAGAATGATAGAAATTGTGTTGTATGCAAACAAACCTACGAGATCTCCTACTAACAAGAAGAATATTCCAAAGAGCAAAATAATTCGTTTATCGATTCTATCGGACAATTTTCCAATTGGGATTGCAGCTAAGACCGCGAATATTTCATAAATTCCAGTGAACAAAGGAACTCCTCTTGCATAGTTAGGTATTGTGTCCATTGCTCTAATCGCGATAAATCCTATATCAAATCTAGCAAGCATTAGGATGGCAATAACTCCTATGAAGTTCCAATAGTCTCTTGGCATGAGGGATATGCTTTTTATGCTCCATTTTTGTTTTTCAGTTAGTTCTGAATTTTTGTTGTCGTTGTATGTTATTTTGGATTTAAGTATATATAAGGCAATTACCGTTGGAACGGCTGACATTGCAAAAACAAGCCTGAAATTGTTTGGAAAGCAGAGCATTGCCAATGAAGATATTGCCGAACCAATTAATGCGCCGCCTGTGTTCATCATATATTTCAGCGAATATGCAAATCCTTTATTTGTTGCAAGATCAGCCAACATTGTATCTGTCGGAGCCTGCCTGAGTCCCTTTGCAAATCTGTCTATTGATTTTGCAAAGAAGACGAACAAAATTGTCCCAGAACAGGCAAGCGCTATTTTACTGATGATTGTCAGAATCGTTCCAGCTAAAAGCATAGGGATCTTTTTCTTGAATATATCTATAAAGAAGCCAGCAAATAACCGCGCCATAAACGACAGGAAGATCACTCCTCCCTCGAGCATGCCAAACGATTTTGAACTTCCGCCAAGCTCATCAATGATGAAAAGAGGAAGGAGTGTAAACATCATTGATGTTGCAATCCCCCAACAGAAATTCATCCATCCAATTAATATTATGTTTTTACAATTATCTTTGTTTTCCGAGGCTCTGAAAAATTCTGAAAAATTCAATATGGCTCCAAATTCGAAAAGAGCTGCGAGCTTGTATTATTATAAATTATTACGTGTGTCTAAGGCAACAGGAAAGGCAACTTTGGAAGGCTTCATATTTCATGAAGCCCATCCTTAAACCTCTTCAGCTTGCCCAATTTGCAACAGCCAGACGCTCTGCCGCAGACCATTTAAGAGCAATATCCTCAATTTTTGGGCAATCTGCAGATGGAGCTGCTTTTTTTTCTAAATCACTTTTTGAAACAATGACTGCTGACCCATCTGGATTTACCAATAAACGAATTTCCCTTTTGTCAAATAATTCCCACAATTCTTTTATTTCTTTTATTTTTTCTATAAATACTTCAATCCGGACAGCCTCTCCGGCAGCAAGGATTCCAAGTAGCTGTTTTGTCAACGCCACGGCTTTATCATTATCCAATGGAGCAACAGATTTATTTTGATTTGCCTGAGCAGGAACATCAACAGCGCCAGAAGCGAAGCAAGCTCCAGATCCAATGGCAAAAACAGACAGCAACACATACATTTTTTTATTTAAGATCATACCGAATTCTCCAGCTATATATAATATCTATCTCATACAACTCATACTACAAGAATATAGTTAATATTTAGTTAACACACTGGAAAATTTTTACACACAGGCTCACTAAAAATATAGTGCTTTAGCAACAGGTGTGTGTTACAATAAGGATACGAGGAGGCTTGCTTTATGTCCATGATAGATCTGCCAAAAACATTGCCAATTTTCAGGGTTAAATCGACTATATTAATGCCGCACGCCCAGCTTCCGGTAACTATGTCTGAAGGAGATTATGTTGAAATCGCTCCAGAAATCGTTGAGAACAACATTGTTGCCATCGTCCAACCTCGTCCCGTCTTTGAAAGAAAAAAGAAACAGAAAATATTGGAAAGTTCGTTCAATATCGGTTGCGCTGGGAGGATAATGGATGTTAACTTTCTTGACAGAGAGGTGACGATGACCATACAAGGTCTTTGTCGGTTTGACGTTGTTTCATATGCAGAAATGACAAACGGCGTTGCCGAGAGAGTTGTCGTTGACTATGACAGATATATTATTGACACCGTCGAAGAAATTGACTGTTTTGAATTTAATAAAGACAGGCTAATGAATGCCTTAGATGTCTATTTCAAGAACCTAGAGATTTTTCCAAATTGGAAAGAGATCAGGAAAACCCCTGCCGATGTTCTGGTTTCCGCCCTTGCGATGGCCTGCCCCTTGCATCCAAGCGAGAAACAATCCCTCCTAGAGACGGTCGATATCAAAGAAAGATCGGACATGATCACGAAAATCATAGAGATGAACTCTCGAGACATGTATAATACGGCCAGTACCGTTAATTAAAGCAACATATGCCTGTTAGATTTTATTTAGAAGTTCATGGTTGCCAGATGAATGTTTATGATTCCAAGAGGATCATAAATGAGCTAGTTTCTAATGGCCTTGAACAAACAGACGATCCCTTTAATGCCGAAATTTTAATTTTTTATACATGCAATATTAGGGAAAAAGCAGCTGCCAGATTATATTCCAACATAGGCCGTTATCGAACAAACAAAACAAAGGTCGTTGCTGTTGGCGGTTGCGTTGCACAAGCCGAAAAGGAAGGCATATTTAAATCTAACAAAGCTGTCAACATCATCTTTGGCCCTCAGGTTTATCATAGGTTGCCAGATTATATACGTGACGTGCTAACTAACAAAAAATCGCAAATAATCGATACTGAGCTCAGTCAAATTGAAAAATTCGATTGTCTCTCCAAGAGGACTGACGTCTCCTTCTGCGAATTCGTAACAATCCAAGAAGGCTGTGATAATTTCTGCACATATTGCGTCGTGCCATACACAAGGGGGCGCGAATATTCAAGACCTGCCCTTGATATCATTAATGAGACTAAATGGCTCCTAGCAAACGGAGCGAAAGAGATAACCCTAATCGGCCAAAATGTCAATTCATATCACGGAGAGGCTGCATATATAAATATAGGAGCCCCAAAAGGAACATGGAATATCTCAAGACTCTTGGCGGAAATTGCTGAGCTCAATGGCCTCAAAAGGCTTAGGTATGTGACATCTCATCCAAAAGACTTTACGAGAGAGCTCATGGAATTGCACAGGGATCTTGATGTTCTCGTTCCATTCACTCATATTCCAATTCAATCTGGCAGTGACAGGATTTTAAAACTTATGAACAGAGGACACACAGCTCGGGAATATCTTGATAAATTGAAGCTGTTCAGAGAAATTTGCCCAGACATTCAATTCTCATCTGATTTTATAGTTGGATTCCCGGGGGAGACCGAGCAGGATTTTGAAGATACGTTAAGAGCCGTTGAGGAGGCAAAGTTCACGATTTCATATTCCTTTAAATATAGCCCTAGAAAAAACACTCCCGCCGCCAGAATGGAGGGGCAAATTCCAGAGGATATCAAAGAAAAAAGACTCTCAATATTGCAGAGATATCTTATAAAAGATCAAGTTTTTTACAACAATCGACTCGTAGGGCAAACTCAAGAGGTGTTGTTCGACAGATTCGGAAAGAGAGAAAATCAATATATCGGCAAGAACATTTATTTGCAGTCTGTCATCACCCAAAGCCCCGTCAATATCATCGGAGAATTCAAAAATGTTTTGATAAAATCGGCGGGAGAGAATAGCGTTTTTGGAGAGATTGTGTGAAAATTCATAAAATATTATTAACAATAGCAACTCTTTTTATCAGTGGCTGCAATAAAAAACAGAAAATTATCACGACGAATGACATTTCAGAGATCCAAAGCATTACCTCTAAACTTGGCTCTGGCGACTTAGCAATTTTCGATTGTGATGATGTTCTAAGTTTCAATCCTTATTTTACAAATACCGGAGCAATATCTATTATTCCTTTATTCCATAGGATCAAAACAGCATCAGGAATTCACACGGATGAGAACGCTATCATCGCTATGAGCCGTCTGCTGCAGGAGTCGAGGTATATTCCAGTGGACAAAGGAATGCCAAATGTTGTCTCTATGATGCAGAAAAATGGTGTAAAAACACTGGTTTTGACGCAGCTTGGAGCCGGAGCGTACGGCGAGATAACATCGCTAGCGGAGTGGAGAATCTCAAATCTGGAAAAAATAGGGTACACATTTCGTAATGCATGGAGCAATTTAAAAGACACAAGCTTTCCCGATTTAAAACAGAAAATAAACTTCCCAAGGGTCGTCGTTGCAACTCCAGATATTCCATATTTTATGGGGGGAATGTTATTCGCTGGAGGGTTTCAGAAGCAAGAGGTTGTGGAACGATTTTTACAGTATGCCAATGTGAAGCCAAAGACTCTGTTTTTTATAGATGATATAAAAAAGAATGTCGAATCAATGGCTAGTTTTGCTAGAAATCTTGGAATATCGTATATTGGAATTCATTATACAGCCGTTGAAGACTTAAAATACAGTCAGGAATGTGTTGACGGAGTCAGGCAAGCTAGAGCGAAAATCGATAGTTTGTACCCAAAACATGAGGCGAAGAAGTAGATGTCGCCCAAGACGATCATAATAATTGAAGATGACAGATGGCTCTCAATCAATCCCATTAAGTTTTGGCAGGAGAATTTTGATAGCCTTCTGTCAAGAATATCTCACAAAAACATTGAAGTTAATTTATTGCTGACAAACGATGATGATATTGCAAGGTTGAATAATGATTTTCGCGGGAAGGACAGCCCAACAAATGTTCTCTCTTTCCCGCAATATGAAATTTGCAATATAGACACAATTTTAACTAACGATGCAATTTTCATAGGAGATATTGCTATGTCATTCGATATAATTATGAGAGAATCAATAGAGTTCGGCATCACTTTGCAAGATAGGAGTTTTCATTTGTTTGTGCACGGGATATTGCATCTTCTGGGAGAGAATCATGAAAACGATGAGCAAGCAACGAAGATGGAGCAATTGGAAATCGAAATCCTAAATTCAGTTGGTATAAAGAATCCATACATTTTATAAAAGGAGAAGAAAAAATATATGAGTTGTTTGGAATGCAAAGGTTCTATAAAAAACTTTATTCTAAAAATTTTCAGCAAAAAACACAGGAAGGCTTGTGAGGCAACACTCAGAGACACTATCGAAGATCTTATAGAAGAGGACGAGTGCTCGGAAACCCAATCAATCGCGGAAGATGAAAGAGAGATGCTTGAAAATGTTTTGAATCTCAGGGACATCCAGGTTCAAGACATCATGATTCCAAGAGTAGAAATCAAATCAGTCTCAACAACAACAAAAATAGAAGATCTTATGTCCGAATTTGTTGAAGCTCAAAAATCCTCAATAATAATATATCAAGGCACAATAGATCATGTGGCTGGGGTTATATATCTCAAGGATGTTGCGAATTGGTTCTATATGAATAAGCCATTTAATGTCACCCTATTTACAAAGGAAGTGCTATTCATTCCACCGACGATGAGAACATTGGATCTACTGTTGAAGATGAAGGAAACCGGACTGAAGATGGCAATTGTTGTTGATGAATATGGCGGAGTCGACGGCCTCGTTTCTTTTGGAGATCTCGTGGAGGAAATTATAGGGGACATCCAAGATGCCGCCGAAATCAAGCATCAGAAGAGAAGAATCTTGAAGAATTCAGATGGCTCTGTAACCGTAGACGCAAGAGTCGAATTTGAAGAGATAGAAAAATACGGAAACATAAAGATAGCTCCTGAGGATAAATCTATTGACACAGTCGGTGGGATGATTTTCTCTTTGGCTGGGAAGGTTCCCGTAAGGGGAGAATTGATCTTATGCCCCTCTCAAAATATTGAATTCGAAATTCTAGAGGCAGATCCAAGAAAAATAAAAACAGTTAGAATCCGCAAAAAATCATGAAAGCTCTCCTGGAATTTAGTTGCATGGACTCGCCAAAAATCACAAAAAACAGATTACTTTCGAGCCTCTTCGCTCGAATCCGCACGCCACAACTCGTCCGCTCTGGCTCTCCGTTTTGTCCCTCCTATGAATTCCTCAAAAACAGTCGGTTTCAAAAGAAATCTAATGAAAAAACTTCAAAGCTCGTTAACTCTTTTTTAACGTTTTTGTGTTATTTTAAGACCATCCCTAACCCCCGCCCACCCGCGAGGGGGGCATGCAGCTTATCTCGCTTCCATCCAGATATAATCTTATTTTATCATGAAAAACTTAAGAATACGTTAAATTTAAGCAACTTTTTGAAAAATATTTTTACTTCGAGAATGCAATGAAGACAGTAAACATTATTGACATTTCTGGGTTTCTATACAGAGCATTTTATGCAGTTCCCTCTATGACATCAAAAGGAAGAGAATGCGGTGCGGTGTATGGGTTCTGTTCTGCTATGCTGAAATTAACGTCACAATTTCCAAATTCTATGTCGATTGCCGCCATGGACTCCTCAAAAAAAACATTCAGAAACGAGATTTATGAGGCATATAAAGCTAATAGAAAAGCTACTCCAGAATCTCTCATAGCCCAAATTCCATTGATAAAAGAAGCCTGCTCCAAATTTGGATTTTTCATATCTGAAGAGCTTGATTTCGAGGCAGATGACATCATCGCAAGTTACGTGAATCTTTTAAAAGAGAAAGCTGTTACTATCAACGTAATTTCCTCCGACAAAGATCTCATGCAACTCATCGATATCAAAAACGTGAAAATGTTTGATCCTCTGAAACAGAAATACATCACAGAAGAAGATGTCTTCAAAAAATTTGGAGTAGCTGTTGCGAATGTCGTCGATGTGTTATCATTAACTGGTGATAGCTCCGATAATATTCCAGGAGTCCCAGGAATCGGGCCGAAAACAGCCGCCCTCCTTATCAATGAGTTTAAATCGCTTGATAATCTTATAGCAAACCTTGATAGGCTACCAACAAATAAGCGAAACGAAACATTAAGAGCTGAAATCGACAAGGCTCTCCTCTCGAGGGATCTCGTGACTTTGAGGAGTGATCTCTCCTTGAGCTTTGAATACGAAGAAACAAAACATAACGGTCTCGCAGAGTTCTTCGAAAGCCTAGGATTTAAGAGTCTAATTGATAGAATCAACTGAGCTTATTCAGTGCAACAAGCGCTTGAGGGAAGAGTATACTACAGAGATGACATATGACATAAAATACAAAGAAAGAGTTGTCGAATTCGTAAAGGAAGGGCACTCTCAAAAAGAGGCGAACATAATCTTTAAGGTTAGCTTGACTGCCGTGAAAAAGTGGGTAAAACAATGCAGAGAAGTCGGACATTTAAATAAAAAGCCACTAAACAGAAGTTTCAAGAAAATTGATCCTGAGAAATTAAAAAAGTATATTGAGGATCACCCTGACGCACACCTGAGCGAAATAGCAGATCATTTCAAATGTTCAGCTGTTGCAATACATAAACGTTTGGATTTATTGAAAATTATACGAAAAAAAGTCAAAATTTACAAAGAAAGAGATGAAAATAAGCGTTCTGAATTCAGAGAGAAAATATCTGCGCTGCCCTCAGAAAACCTAGTCTTTGTTGATGAAACTGGCATAGATTCATACATTTATAGAGAATTTGGAAGAGCCCCCAGAGGTCAAAAAACTAACGGGAAAATCTCAGGAAAAAGATACAAATTTGAAACTTTAGATGACGCTTTGGCAAGTTGCTTTTCATGTTGATTGAATGTAAGTTCGAAAGTTTGAATAATGTATCTTTCGACTTGCAGGAGCACTCCACCACTCTTGTCCGAAACTAAGGTTGAATAAGTCTATTAAACTGCGAGGGGAGATGTCCGCCTCCACTCACATATATATCAATTGCCACCCTTGATTATCTTAGCATTCTTTAGGAGAATTTTACCATTCTCGTTAACGGAAAATCCAGATGCCTTGAATTTGACTCCTCGATTAATGCCAGTGATTTTTGAATTGCCATAAATACACTGACTCGCCCAATCGATAGTTGCAGAATCCGTGTCTATGGACATCTCATCGGACGTTATTTGCACCCCTCCATTTAAGAGAGCTTTTTTATCATTGGTTGATAGGTCGCATTTTTTGGCCTTTATCAGGACTCCCCTGGACTTCGTTTTATAATTAGCAGACATATTTATAAGTTCAACAAGATCTAACCTCTGTATATTAACTTTCTGTGCATTTATAAGGAGCTCCCCTCCTTTTATTTTCGTTTTATATGTTATAAGTTTTGCAGAGCTATCGATATTTTCAA
>CAXNGE010000007.1:0-9717 GCA_964201935.1 Alphaproteobacteria bacterium
TGTTTTCCTGTTTTGCCTTATCAGAGAAAAAGACAGGTCAATGTTATCTATGCTAAATGCGTGTCGTTCCTGAGATGCAAGGCTGATGATTTTAACTTACTGATACTATGATGTTTCTCAATATTAACAAAAACATTTAATAATATCAATTATATAGTCCCATCTGTTACATCTTGACGAAACTCTAGGATATCTCCGACCTGGCAGTCAAGATGATGACAAATGCTTTCAAGAGTTGAAAAACGAATAGCCTTCGCCTTTCCTGTCTTTAGAACTGATAAATTCTGCACGGTAATGCCAATAAGCTCTGCAAGATCTTGGAGTTTCATCTTCCTCCTTGCCAACATAACATCTAAATTAACAATAATTCCCACGATATCTTCCTCCTATATCGTGAATTTTTGATCGTCTTGGAGCTTACTAGCCTCTCCCATGACCCAAGAAATAACTATCAAGATAGCTCCACAGAATATTGCCTCCAAATTTGGAGAGCCAAATGAAATGCTTATAGATCTGTGCCCTGGAGCATTGTTCATGGTTGCTGCAAATTCAAGCATACCTCCAACAATTGGTTGAATTATAAAAGCATTCAAGAAAAACAGCCATCCTATATATCTATAGTAACAGGCGTTTGCCCGTGTAAAAACTTCATTTCTTCTGTAGTTTTTAAAAATCTGCCTAAGAAAAAACACTCCAACAAGGACAGGGAACAAACTTATTATGCACGATAACATTCCTAAAAGCTTGGATAAAAAAGTCCATTTAACATCATATAAGTTAATAGGGCCATCAGGCGTTATAATTGATGTATAAAAGTTGGATGACACAAACCACCCGTGATTGCCTTCATTAAAAAAACGCTTTACAAAAGCAGAATCAATAAATGCCCAAAATGCGATATTAATTGATGGTGACCCTATTAGAATCGCGTTAAATATTGCTATAAGCACAGTGCTTATTTTTTGAATTTTGTTCATATTTTGAACCTTAAAAAATAACATCATATGTTGATTATAACATGAAAATCATGTGAAGCAATGATTATTTATCGATTATCGATAACTTTTTACTGCTTCTTAAGATTCAATCGACTAATCCTATCAAAAATAAGAGCCATGGCACCATTTCCTGCAACATTGCAAGCGGTTATTATAGGATCAAACAAAACGTAGAGAGCTGCTATAAAGGCCAGCATATCCGATGAAAATCCGAGATATGCCTGCATAATTGGAAGCATAACCAAGATTCCCCCTCCAGAAACAGCCGCGACCGCAAACTTCGCCTTCCCTGTCTATTTCTTATCTATTTTTTTCAATATTAGCTCTAACATTTGTTCAAGTGTTTCAATTTTTGCACACACCTGTTGGTTTCCCACTGTTATCTGCTGTTTTATTGTTGCGACATCTTGCTTTACGTCTGTTATTTCTCCTTTTATCACATTGATTTCCGCTGCGTTTCTTTTTGTTTCCTCTTCTAAAGTGTTTATAATTTCGTGCTGTTGTTTCTGCATTTCCCCTGCAATTGCTAACTTTTGTTCTATCGTATATTTTTGTTCTCCAATTGGACTGTCTCCCTCTTTCTTATCAAAGCCGGAAGCAAAGGCATCCATTGCAAAAATTATTGACCACAACAAGAAAATCTTTTTCATAAAATTATCTTTAAAAAAGCGCACTTATAATAATATTTTAGGAAGATTTTTAGAAATTTTGCAATAATATTTCGTATATTTCGTATAAAAGGGAGGAGGTGAAAAATCCTCCTCTCAATATATTAACAGGATTACAGAAAAAACTGGCCGTTGTCAAAAAAAAAGAAAGCCCAAACTATTTTAGATTAATTGTTTGTAATATGAATTCTTGTGTCGTCCAGAGTATTAAGATTTGTGAATTAGGACTTTTTCTGACTTATCCTATCAAAAATAAGAGCCATGGCACCATTTCCTGCAACATTGCAAGCGGTTATTATAGGATCAAACAAAACGTAGAGAGCTGTTATAAAGGCCAACATATCCGATGAAAATCCGAGATACGCCTGCATAATTGGAAGCATAACCAAGATTCCCCCGCCAGAAACAGCCGCGACCGCAAACTTAGCCAAGACAAAATGCAAAGAAAAAATCAGATATTGCGAGATGGAAGGCAACTCCATTCCAAAGGAACTCATAACAGCAAGAGCTAACATTGGTATGAAAAAACAATCCCCAACGAGATGGATATTCACGGTCGAGGGAACTATGATCCCGGCTATGGATTTTTCTCTTGCCTTATCGCTATCAGGCCTCAATGACAGATTTTTTTCTGCGGCCTTGATAGACATCGGCAAAGCAGCAACACTAGACATCGATCCAAGCGCCGTCACAATTGCCGGGAATATATTCCGCAAACATGCTCCAGTTCTCGCAAAGTTAAATCCAGTTAATATCAAGAACTGCAAGAAGACATACGAATAAGCAGTCCCAACAAAGACTAACAAAACAGGCATATATTGCTCGCACATTATCTTGAGCATCCCGTCATGCTGGAGCTTCAAGGCTGTCCCAACGATGAAAAATGGCATAATTGGAACAAGAATTTTAAAGAAAGCATTAGAAAAACCATCAAGGAGCCCTGAAACTTTCTCAGACCATCCATTTTTTAAGAATCCGAACAGAATTCCAAGAACTGCGGCCGATAATAAGGCCATATCGTTTGTTATTGGATTTATGAGTTGGAAGCTGAAAAAAGGCTCAAGCTTGACTGCAGATTGAGTAATCGGAGTAACCTTAATAACTCCTGAAAATATTCTGCTTACAAAATAAGATAGGTTTGTGTTTGTGAAATTCGAGGCGCATATAAGAGGCACTATTATTAAGATATATCTTAATGCACTCGCCCCAAGTTTTGTTACAGAGCTGAATACCAATGAAAAAATTACAAAAGGAAGAACAAAAATCAATCCGACTTTTATAGAGACACTAATTGCATATAAAAATGATTTAATATCAATAGGCAGCGAGTTACCAAAAAACAAAGAAAAAAGCAACGCCCCCAGAAAAACCAGGGGCATAGCGAAATTTTTGATAACAGATCGCATAAAAGAACTATCTCTTAGAGAATTGGAATCTCTTACGAGCCTTCTTTCTTCCGTATTTCTTTCTTTCGACAACTCTTGGATCTCTTGTTAGGAATCCGCCTTGTTTCAATGTTGTGTGCAAGTCTGGTTCAAAAGCATCCAAGGCCTTGCTGATTCCATGACGAACAGCTCCAGCCTGGCCAGACAATCCGCCACCAACAACTGTGCAAAAAACGTCATATTGCCCATCCCTAGAAGCACAGGCAAAAGGCTGAGCTATCAACATCTGCAAGACGGCTCTTGCAAAATATTGCTGTTGATCTCTGCCATTGACAACTATCTTGCCGGAGCCTGGCTTTATCCAAACTCTCGCTATGGCATTCTTTCTTTTTCCAGTCGCATATGCTCGCCCTTTTGCATCTAACTTCTGCTCTCTGACGATAGGTTGTTGCTGCGGCACAGAGCCAGCATCTAAAATTTTACTATCGATAATCACGCTTCAATTCTCCGTTTGTTTTTGCTGTTTAACGCGGCAACATCCAATGTTTCAGGCTGTTGAGCAGCGTGTGGGTGATCAGACCCCTTATAAACCTTTAATTTGGATAGAATATCTCTGGTTAGAGGCCCCTTAGACATCATTCTCCTGACGGCGTTTCTGACAACCTTGTCCGAAAGAGGCTCGTCAAGCAATTGCCTCATACTGCGCTGTTTGATTCCACCGACATATCCTGTGTGCCAGTAATGGAATTTATCATCCATTTTTTTCCCGGTCAACACAACTTTATCGGCATTTATAACAACAATGTTGTCACCACAGTCTACATGAGGAGTGAAAAAAGGCTTGTTTTTGCCACGAAGCAAGTTTGCTATAATGACTGCCATTCTTCCTAACACAAGGCCATCTGCATCGATGAGAATCCATTTTCTATCAACATCAGATGCCCTAACAAAGGACGTACTCATATCCTATCCTAAAAAACAAAAATTTCCTGTCATAGTGTAGCAAAGAATTCAAAAAAAAACAAGATCAAGAATCACTATTTTACTCGTTTATGGAGTAAACTTTATCAAGCGACCATATTCTGGGTATATGAGATCATTAACTCAGTCCTAACTCATCTTCTTCTACAACGAGCTCGGTCATTTCATCGTGCGAGAAGCACGAACATTACAAACCTCACAGAGCCAAGGCATTTTCTTTCTTTTTCGGAGTATTTTTTGGGGCTGTCCTAGATAACTAAAGTTATGATAGGATGGACTGATGAGAAAGATCAAAATAAGCAAACAAAAACAGAGAAAGTTAATAGAGTATGAGGAAATTTAATGGTGTGCCGAAACAGCATTTTCACTTACACTTATAGGAGTGCGAGTGGCGTTTTAACGCTAAAAAATTTTTCAATCATGAAAACACTGCTTTTGCAGTGGGTTGAAGAAGGTTTTTAACTCTTATCTAGGACAGCCCCTTAAAAAATCTCTGATATTGTTAATCCCCTAACTCATATCACACGCCTTTGATTAAAGGCTGTTATTATAGTTCCGTCATCAAGATAAGATAACTCTCCTCCAACTGGAACTCCGTGAGATAGAGTTGTCACTTTTACTCCAAGGTGCTTTATTTTGTCATTCACAAAGAATATCGTGGTTTGGCCATCCAGATCTGCGCTAACTGCGATGATGACTTCCTTGACGTGTTCAGATTCTATGCGTTTGCAAAGGTTGTCTATATTCAAATCCTGTGGACGAACTCCATCAATTGCAGAGAGTTTTCCTCCAAGGATGTGGTATTTTCCTCTGTAAAATCCAGATCTCTCTACTGACCATAGGTCTGATATATCCGTCACGACACACAAAATATCGGCGTCTCTTTTGTGGTCCGAGCATATTGAACAAACAGGAGTAACATCTATATTTCCACAGACCGAGCAAACCCGAAGATTTTCACGGATTGTCATGAGGGAGCTTATCAAACTGGACACGACAGAGTTTCTTTTTTTTAAGAGATGCACAACAATCCTCCCAGCCGATCTCTCCCCCATGCCAGGCAGTCTGCTTATTATTGTAACTAATCTTTCAATTTCGCCTATTGGCATAAAGCTTATTTATACAGATTTTAACACGTGATAGTCTGGATAATTTTTCTTAATAAACTCGCTCATAGCAATGATTACGCGATCGACAGTGATATTTGCAGGTTCATCATAAGTCTGAACACAAACATCGGATTCCTCAAAGATTGGATAATATTTTTCCATGAGCTCAGTCAACACCTTTTCTTCGTTTCCAACTTCTAGGAGTGGACGGTCTTTCCTGCCTGTGACTCTTGTTAAAAGGGTTTCAAGGTCGGCTTTCAGCCACACTGAGATAGACTTTTCCTTTATAAGATCTTTTGTTTTTTCATAGGTGAATGAAAGGCATCCAGTCGCAATAACTTGAACCGGCTGTGAGAGCAATCTCGAAATAACCTTATATTCGCCAGTCTGCAACGCTCCTTCACCAAAGAGAGATTCTACATCCCCTATAGAACATCCCGCAGAAGCCTCGACCTCCTGATCTGAATCACAAAAAGGCAGATCAAATCGTTTAGCCAGTCTTTTTCCTATGCTGGTTTTTCCACAACCCATGAGACCAACAAGGACAACAGGCTTAGGAGGCATAAAGCTTACAAGCGGACTAGCAGGCCTTGATGGCATTGCAGGATTTTCAGAACGACTATTCATCTTATATTACTATCTCCAATATAAAAAACTGTAATCAACGCAACTTAAAAAACAACGCTTCCTGAGACAATTTTAAAGGAAGTGCCGCAAATTGCAAAGAAAATTTTCATTCTTGCGCAATCGTATATGAGTTATTCTACAGTAAATTGGTCGGAAATGCCACTGTAAAATTTCTTTTAGTTTTTAATGAGAGCCTTTAAAAACTAAGACAGCAGTTTTGCTATCTCTATTGGGGATAGAGCACAGGAATTCAATTGAATATCTCTGCTTGAGTGAGACACAGGCCTCTTTGATGCAGTTATGAATTGTATTTTGCCAATTATGCCATATTGCTTGTTTCTTATAAGATTTTCAAGCATGATAGTTGAAAGCCCGCCAAACACGCCTTCCTCTAGGACTATGATTTTTTTGTGTTTTTCAGCCAATTCATAAAAGGATTCGAAGTCAAAGGGATATACAAATCTCGCATCAACAACAGTCGGATTAGTATGAGTCTTCGCACCCCCTTCTCTTTTTTCTGGCAACTCATGCCCCCCATCAATGCTTTTTGCCTTGTTCTTCGTCTCTCCAATAAATTCCGCGAGATCAGCAGTTTTAGAAAGATTCCCAATATTTATTGCTTCAAAAACGTTGTCCAAGAGATTGCCGGTCGATATCACGAGGATGTCTCTGCCCTCTTGAATAATTTTGCATTTTCTTGAGAATGGAGAAAATCCTGAGATTCCAAGAACTTCTGCCTTTGGGAATCTTATCGCAAGAGGGCCTTCATTATAAGTCCTCGAAAATTCCAGCATATTGATGAGTTCGTTCCTCGAAGAAGGAGCCATAATCATAAAATCCTCGAAGTTTTGCAGCATTGAGATATCATAGATTCCAGAATGGGTCTTGCCATCATGCCCTGGAAAGCCAGCCTTATCTATAATAAATCTAACAGGTAAGTTTTGCAGAAACACATCGTGATAAATCTGATCGAATGCTCTTTGAAGAAACGTTGAATATATAGCAACATACGGCTTAAACCCCTCCTTGGCGAGCCCAGCGGCAAAGGTTACTGCATGAGCCTCGGCAATTCCAACGTCAAAAAACCTATCTGGAAATTTTTGAGCGAATTCTGACAGACCAGATCCAGATTTCATTGCAGCTGTTACGCAGACTATTTTTTCGTCAGATTCTGCGAGTTTTGTGATTGTTTCTCCAAAAACGTCTGAGTATCTGTTTTTCGCAGATTTTTCAATTCCATGCATTTTTGTGGCATCATTCTCAGCGGGGGAATACCCCCTACCTTTTTGGGTGATCGCATGAATTATCACTGGCTTATAATTAGCGACATCTCGAACATTCTTAAAAACATCGATGAGATCCTTAAGGTTATGACCATCTACTGGCCCCAGATATTGAAGACCAAATTCTTCGAAGATCGTCCAGCCTTTTATTGCAGACATAGAACTTTTTATGAATTTCTCTATGGATTTCGAAAATTTCGTCGGCAATTTTTCAAGCAGTTTGCTCGTTCTTTTTCTCAGACTCAATCCTTTCCGGGAAGAAAGGAGTTTTGATAGATATTGCCTCATAGCCCCAACAGATTCAGAGATAGACATCTGATTATCATTTAGGATAACAACAAAGTTTTTCAGGCCAGAGACGTTGTTTAAAGCCTCATAAACCATCCCGCCACTTAAAGACCCATCCCCCAAAAAAGAAACGAGGTTGAAATGTTTGTTATTTAAATCTCTTGCTTTTGCAGAACCAATGGCAGCACTTATTGACGTCGAAGCATGGCCTGAGATGAAATAATCATACTCGCTTTCTTGAGGATTGGAGAATCCAGACGCCCCTCCATCTTGTCTTAAACTTTCCATAAGCCTTCTTCTTCCTGTTAGAAGTTTATGAGCATATGACTGGTGGCCAACATCAAATATGAATTTATCATTTGGGCAATCGAAGACATAATGAGCAGCAACGATAAGTTCAATAGCGCCCAAGTTAGAGCCAAGATGTCCTCCGTTTTTAGCTGTTATCCTGATTATTTCGGATCTCAATTCGGAGCACACCGCTTCCAAGTCTTGAAGCGAAAGCTTTTTTAAGTCACCCGGACAGGAAATAGAATCTAACAGCACTATTAATGATTAATCTCGAGAGGATATGAACCACATTCTACCACAGTTTATGCTATTTCTGCAATAATTGGAGCATGATCTGATGGACGTTCAAGAGCTCTCGTTTTAAGATCAACATAGGAGCCCGTGAATTTTATAGACTCGGTTGACAATATATAATCAAGCCTTAGGCCATTGTTTTTTTCGAATCCTCTCGTTCTATAATCCCACCACGTGTAGATAGCATCTTCACTGAATCTCCGAGAGACATCAACGAGGCCTACAGATAGAAGATCTTGCAGAGCATCCCTCTCCTTTGTTGTGCAACATATTTTGTCATGCCAGAGCTTTGGATTATAGACATCCATATCGGTTAGGGCTATATTAAAATCTCCGCCTATTATATAGCTCTCATATTTTAATGTGTCTTGCACGTGCTTTGTCAGGATTTTTAAAAAATCCATCTTATATTCGTAAGTTTGAGTATCAGGAGACTGTCCATTTGGAACATACACGGAGGCCATTCTATGGCCATTTATAAAGGCATCTATGTATCTCGATTGAGGATCGGCACAAAAAACCTCCGAGCCTAACCTAACATCCTCTATGAGATGTTTCGATAATATAGCAACTCCATTGTAGGTTTTTTGTCCATAGACAGCGCAATTATATCCCTGGTCTTCAAAAGTTTCAAACGGGAAGCTTTCCGTCTGGCATTTTATTTCCTGAAGAAAAATGACGTCTATATTATTAGCTTCTAGGAAATTTGAAAGTTGCTCGATTCTGACTCTTATTGAATTTATGTTCCAAGTTGCAATCTTCACTGGCTCTTTTTGAAATGTTTAAATTTTATTTAAGATTGTAGCACACATCAGAAAATTTTCTATCTTGTTAAGGGGGGGGCGGCCGGAGCCGTAGTTCCATCTGTGGAACTACGAAGGCGCCAAGGAGGCGCCTCTTGTGATTTCAAACAAATGCATATTTGCTTGAAATCACGCTCCGGCCGCCCGAGATTAGATTTGCCCTGAATATCCGAGTCTAAAGAAAATGTGATTACCAATCACTATCGTTGGATTTTTTTCGAGAGCCCAATATGGGGGAGCTTTCATAATTCTGCTATAATAGTGATCGGCTCCATTTGTTATATCTTCCTGCTCTAGATTGACGATCCCAGAGGCGACGTCCAAGCAAATTTGATAGATTTTGTCTCCAATACCAATATTTTGAAGCAATTTATAATTTGGATCGTTTTTGTTCCAACAGGAAAATTGTTTGTTTTTTAGACATTCCTCTGCGATTGCTTTCCCGGATTTTAGGGATCTGTTCATAACGACATTTCCAATTGCTATTAGTGAATTAATTCCGTTGTTTTTGTATTCACCTCTTGCCTCTCCATAGATTGTTTTTGCAAGAATTGTTGCCTCTTGATTGTTCATGATTTATCCTTTGTTTTTTTGTGATTTATTACAGAAAAGAAGAGGGAGGCACATGCCGCTCCCTCCTGTTTGTGAGTTTATTTTTTTGCTGCTTGGGCTTGAAGTTGTTCTATCCTTGCCTTTGCCGCCTCTTTTACCTCTTCTGATACTTTGTCTGCACTATTGATCAATACATATGTCAGATTCCATTCCATTTTTTCTTGTGGAATCAATGTTTCTAGTCTCTTGTTTGCCGCGTTAATCACCTCCTGCGATACTTGCGTTACGTCTTTATTTAGCAGTGTACACAAGCCATATAAACTAGTACGTGTCTTGATAAGTTTCAATAACCTATCGTTTGTTGCTTTGTTCACTTCGTCCGTTGCTTTTGTTACCGTTGCTTCTAGTAGAGGGCTTATGTTCATGATGAGCTCTTCT
>CAXNGE010000008.1:0-9368 GCA_964201935.1 Alphaproteobacteria bacterium
GACAGTGATGCTGCTACTTTTCCTTTTTGGAGGAACTGATTATACCAATTGGGTCCCTAGAATTCGTCAAGGCACGCTTCGCTCTCATGGCCTTGACTAATTCCTCCCAACTGGCCTCTTGAAAATCGTTCCAAAAAGGAAAATGACAGTCTTGGGATAGGGATGCTGCTGGCTGTTGTGCGACTGTGTACGGTTTGGCGACTGGTCTGTTTGATGAGGGAAAGCAGAGTGGTTGTGTCTTGATCTGTGCCGATCCTTGAGGCGCTCCGGAAAAAATGACAGGCTTGGGTTCTGGGATGTTGTGGGCTGTTGTGCGGCTGTGTCCGGTTTGGCGGCTGGTGTGTTTTGATCTGTTGAGTTTGAACTATGATAGATTCGCAAGAAGTTTATGGTATCAAAGGTGTCTATCTCACGCTATATAGTCAACTTTCCATCAGCTCCTGAGTTGCAAGCAAAACATCCCTTGCAATTGGAGCTGCCGTATGAGAGCCCCCTCCTCCATGCTCAACCAAGACAGAAACTGCATATTTAGGGTTTTCTGTTGGAGCATATCCGACGAATATTGCGTGCTCTTTTTTCCAATAGTCATCTGAAACTGTCTGGCCAAGTCTTCTCTGTTGTTCTGTTATTCTAAAAACCTGTGTACTTCCGGTTTTGCCTCCCATCATAAAGTTCGGATCCTCCGTTGCTGACGCCCGAGCCGTTCCCGTCTCAGAGTTAACGACATTATTGAGACCATCCAAAATTATTTTTATATGTTTTTCTTGATAGTTTAATTTTTCATTGTTTGGCATTTTTTCGCAAGGTTGTCTCATATGAGGAACGATAGGAGTTAATCCGTTCACGACTATCGATATCATCCGTGCAAGCTGCAAAGGAGTTGCCAGAATAAATCCCTGGCCTATCGACATATTCAAAGTGTCTCCTGTTGTCCATGAATGTTTCTTGATTTGTTTCTTCCATTTTTTGTCTGGAATCAGTCCACTTTTTTCGTTTGGAAGATCGATGCCAGTTGGTGAGCCAAGTCCAAAATCCCTAGCTGTTTCTGCGATCTTATTAGCCCCAACGAGTCTTGCGAGATTATAGAAATAAACATCGCACGATTGAGCAAGAGCCTCTACTAAGTTGACTGAGCCGTGCCCATTGTATTTCCATTTCCAACAGTGGAATTTATGATTTCCGAGCTCATAAACACCGGAGCAATCAAACCTCGTGTGTTCTGTGATAACTCCAGAGTTTAACCCAGCCAAGCCTGTGATTATTTTAAAAGTTGATCCTGGGGAGTAGAGTCCGCTTATGACTTTGTTAATCATGGGTTTGTAAGGGTTTTCATAGAGCTCCCTCAAAACAGACCTATCTATTTTCTTTGAGAATATGTTGGTGTCATAGCCAGGATACGACACACACGCCAGAATCGCGCCTGTATTAACGTCCATTACTACGCATGACGAGCTCTCATGTTCAGATAATATCTCATAAACTTCAAGTTGCAAATCTGCGTTTATTGTGAGTCGGATGTCTTCTCCGGCTGTGCTTTCTATTTTCTCGATTGTTCTGACGAATTGACGCCTAGAATTAACTTCTTCATGAACGATCCCGGTCTTGCCGAACAGCTCTTCATTATATCGCTTTTCTATGCAAGTTTTTCCTATCTTCGCCATGGGAACCGAAAGAGACGTGTCCTCTGAGTTTTCTATCTCTGATCTCGTTGGAGCGCCAGTATATCCGATTAAATGCGAAAACTCTTCGGAATGAACGTAGCTACGAGATTGGCTTTTTTCTATGACGATTCCTGGAGTCTTTGAGGACATAATATAGTATCCTGCGAGATCATCCCAACTTAAATCCTCATGCAAAACAACGAACCTATTGGATCTGCTAACTTTATCCTTTGCCTTGCACAACTTTTCTATTGTCGGATCATCAAGATTCGAGGTTTTGATGACAGAATCTATGACTTCGTTCCGACATTCTTTTGGGATGTCCATGATATCGAGCAGGGCGCTATAAGAAGCCCTATTATTAGCCAGAATTTTATTGTTCATATCGAGGATGCGCCCCCTTGGAGGCAAAATGTGTTTAACAACCATTCTATTCTTGTCGGAAAGCAATTTATAATGACTGAACTTGAAGATTTGAAGATAGGCAAGCCTCGAGATAATCAGCGTCCCCAGTGCTAATTTAGCACCTGCAAAAATGAACGCCCGCCTGGTAAAAAGCTTTTTGTCATTTTTTTGCCTGCTCATATTTAAGTATATAACCCTATTCAAAAAAGCGAGAAAAAAGCCACTCAATGGTAATCTAACATAATCCTGCTAATTGTCAACCAGATAGTGTTTTTCTGAATTTTTTGACATATGAAACATAGATGTTATTCTATCTTGCCAATCGAAGGTTTATATAGATGTCTCTCTGATGGGGTCCCGATAGTTCCAAGATTCTTGAACGAAACAGACAGGACAACGCCGTGATCTTTCTTGATATCACGATCCCTGTAGCCTGATCTATAAAGCCCGAAACTTAGCTTGAAGCACTCGTCTTCATAGGAGGTGAAAATCCCCCTGAATAAATTTCCATCTCCGAGCTTTTTGTCTAAGTTGTATATAGAAGAGTAATGAATTTTCCAAGATTTTGTTAATTTATATCCAAGAGTCACGCCGATTTGGGAGATCGTGCTCCTTCTAAATTCGTTGCTCCTTGAATCATGGACATAGCCGCATCCTATAGCAAATCTGCTTATTTTAACATCTATTCCTGATTCGAGCATTCTTGATTTTTGAATCCCTGGGAGCCCCACAAATCTTGTTCGAAGAGATATATTTTCAGTTGGTTTTATTAAGAATCTTCCCATCATTGCATCACCACTTTTCCCTGGTTTTTTGTTTTTGCTGCCGATGTTCTGTGAATTACCAACGAAAAAGTTTAAATACCTCCGACCGCTGTTGTATATTGAATTCTCAAGACCAGCCGCTATTTTTTCTCCATTTTCTTCTCGGCCATAGGAACCATATCTGTTTATCGAATAAAGGTTCATATCATCGAAGCTGCTGAAAATACTATCCTCATTGTCCACAAAACTTCTTTTAGATCCAATAGTTTCAGAGCTGCTTAATGTCACCTTTGGTCCCCAGATGGATGTCTGTTTGTCTGAAATTTTGCTTAAGAAAGGATAGAATGCACTAACTTGGTTCTCCATAATGGGCAAAAGTTTATCTCTCTTTTGCTCTCCATCGATTTTGTATATTTCAGTTTTGAGGCCACAATTGATATCAAAAATGCATCCCTTCACCGGGGCGCTTTTTGACCAACTGAATTTATTGGAAGACCTGAACATGTCCTTGATTGCAAATTGGGGGATTGCCTGATTTCTGGATAAACAGACTGTGTCGCTATCGAATCCAAAAAACCCGTTAAATATGCTAGGTTGTTCATAATTGACGCTCAGATGAGGCAGGATCATAGGGGAAGTTGCTTGGTCTGGGGTCTGGAACATATACGAGTCTGCCGTTATAAAATAGTTTTTGTCAAAGAAATCGAAGGCCATTTTGGATTCATAGCATTTTCTCTGTATGAATCCTGTGTATTTGGAGGGATGGGCTGGATATTTTGATAGATATGTCACGTCACTTGCTCTGTTGATTTTAAAGGTGATCCGTCTATTGTTTATGTTGCATGTTTGGACAAGAGTTGAAATGTGCCATCTTGTTCTTTTCTCTTCCTCTGCGACATCTTTTATTCTGGATTTTGTTAGAATGCTGGCGTTTATATTGAGATCCGCTCTATAGAAGGCTCTTCTGTATTCCGTGACCAGGAACCCTCTTCTTTGAGAGTTTAAGAATGGAGTTATCTTAAGGTCTTGGTGTTTGCCGAGAGTGATAAAAAATGGAAGCCCCAGCATTGTTCCTGTGTTGCGACTGAGGCTCAGGATTGGTGTGACAAAGCCGGAGCGTCTTTTGACCTCAAAGGAGGGATGCGTGAAATATGGAGTATAAAAAACAGGCTTGCCTTTGAATCGTAATTTGACTCTGTGATATACGAACGTCTTTTTTTTGGAGTCATAGATAACCTCATCTGCGAATAAATCCCACAGAGGAGTGGAACAGGCGGTTTCGTTGCAGGGGGTATAACTAGCCTCTTTAAAGGTGTATATGTTGTCTTGTTTTTGCCCGGATTTGGCCTTAACCTTGGCATTGTCGTTCATGATAACAAGGAGGGCTTTTATGACAGCCTTTTTTAATTTGTCATCTAATTGCACGTTGCTTGCTTTAATGATTTCCCCGGTTGGTTCCTCGATTATTGCTTCGCCAAACAGTTTTATTTCTCCGGTTTTTTTGTTGTATTCGATTTTTTCGCAATGGAGTTTTCTTTTGTGGCCGGGGTTGACCTCTTGATACACATCGACTCCTCCACTTGCACTAATGATTTCGTTTATTTGATCGATATGAATGTTTTTTGACGAAAGACTCAGATCGGAAGCGAATGTGTTAGTAGCAAAAAACAGCAACAAAAATCGATTCACGAAAGGACAATTCGATTGCAACGAGGCTTCTATATAATATTATATACAAGCGAGAGAATGAAGTCCATGGGGATGCTGGTTTATTTTGGATAAGAAATATTGCAACTACTCGGCCGCAAGCGACCGAGATTTTTGCTTCGCTATCACGCCCTTGACAAATCTTCCCCAATTGATTCTTTGCTCACAAGACCTACTGCCACTGTTATTTTTTTCCTTTTGCTTCTTTTGGAGCAGATTGACGGGAAGTTAATGCTCCTGCTAGTTTTTCCCTTAGCTCTATTTTAAGTTCTTCTTCAACCTGCATGATGACTTGTTTCACGGACTCTTTTGATAATAACGGGCCTCCATTATGAGGTAAGGCAAGCAAAATAATATCCTGTATATTTGCTTGCAAGTGTTTTTTTAGCAAATACTCCTCTTTCTTGGGGTCTATTTCTTTAATTATATCTTTTGCAAAAACATATACTCGTTTAGCATTATCAATTATGTCAAAAATAGTTTCATAAATTTTATCTTCATCATTTTTATAACTCTTATTATCTTTTTCATATCTTGCGATCGCTTTTTCGATAAGCTCGTGCTTCATAGATATGAGTGTCTGGTATTCATCTTCTGTTAATCTGAGTTCCAGCTTTAAAGTCCGTATTACAGCATCAAACTCAATTTTTGCAAGGATATCTAATTTAGAATCGGTAAAAATTTTTCCTAATTTTTCAGCTTCTTCGTTCGCTATACTTTCTTCTTTTTGTTTTTGTTCCTTAGCACTTTGTGTTAAGCCTCTCATAGTTTTCATAAATAGCAACATTTCTTCGTAAGCTTCGTAAGTTTTTTTCAACATATTCATAAGATCACTCGACTCCAACGCCTTGAGTTGTTTCTGTCGTTCGCAACTGTCCTTTATAGCTGCATCGAAAGCCTCTAATTGCGCCGAAAGTGTAGCTTCAAAAATTTTTGATATTCCAGTTGAAAGACCTTTGAGACCTTCTATAAGCACTGTTGCTGAGCCAAGTGAATCTTTTGTTTGGTGACAAACTTCGCTTGTCAATCCGTCTTTTTCTCCATTTGTCACAACGAGCCTACCGAGATCCTGCGTCAATTTAAGGATTATACTCTCTTGCCCTTTTGATTTCTCCCGCATCTCTTCTATTTGTTTCCTTAGCTTTTCGTTTGTTGCTAGTAGGTCAACAATTTTTGGTGCAGGCTTCTGTTGCTGCGCCATCTGTTGCTGCGCTATCTGTGCCTGCTCTTTATATTTAGCCCATTCTTCATTTAGGGTTTTGGTCTTTTGCTCCTGAGATTGCGCCTGATTAGTAAGCTGTGTTACCATCTTTTCTAATTCTCCAACCTTTTTATTTCTTTCTGCCCTTTGTTTGTCCAAAGTTTGCTTTAGCTGAACTACTCTATCGTTGGTATCTTGAAGTCTTTTTGATTCATCTTGTTCATTAGCTAAGTTCCGCCTTAATTTCTCAACTTCGTTCCTAAGTCTCTCTATTTCTTTATCTTTAGTTTGAATCTGTTCGTTTAACCTAGATTCTAGAGCTCTTTGAGTCAGCTTTTGTTCACTAGCAGCAGCCTCTTTCCTAAGCCTCTCTATTTCTTCATCTTTAGTTTGAATCTGTTCGTTTAACCTAGATTCTAGAGCTTTCTGAGTCAGCTTTTGTTCACTAGCAGTTTGATTGAGCTGCTCTATTTCTTTGCATTTGCTTTTGGTTTGGTTGGCTTGTTCGATTAATTTAGATTCTAGAGCTTTTTGAGTCAGCCTTTGTTTACTAACCGCCTGATGAAGTTTTTTAATTTGGTTTTGTAATTGGTAATTTTCATCCTGTAAGTCTAGATCTTTCTCTGTTATAACTCCAGATGCACCGCTGCTTGCCTTCAAAAAATCGACAGATCGAGAGCGATCAATTTGATTTCCATCCATTGCATCCGATTCTGAAATAAACACCGGCAAAAACATTGCCAACAATGGTAATTTTTTAATGCTCATACTAACACCCCTCTAAAATAAACACTACACATAAGTAATTATGCATCGTATTATATGATATTGATTAGACAAAAACAAGGTTGTTTTTGAAATATTATTACGCGCCAATGAGAAGAGGAGGGGACGCAGTGGTATATACAATCGAGTTTCCGACTAACAATCAATGTTTTTTCCAACGCGATTGCTGTAAACTTCGCAATTGGCTTCGAAAGAAGTCTATTATTAATAGGGTGCTGTATTTGTTACGCCAGTGACGCGGCCACTTTTGCCGGTTTTTTGGCTTAGGAGGCTCTTGAATTGTCAAAGAATTTATTGGAGCGATTTACAACGCGCTTGTCAACTTTCAACTGCCTCTTTCAAAGACTTGAGGAATTTTGCCTTTGGCGGCTTATCATTCCAGAAGAGTTATTCCGAGACATATGTATCCTCCATAAAAACCACTTTCAGACTTAGCTGCCCGTAGTGTTAAAATTTTCATGGATTCCGTGTTGGTTTTAGGATTTCATAAAACAAAAAAGGGCGCAAGTAAAATTTACGCCCATTGGTGGGATGAAATAAATTGTAAATAAGAGATTAGACTTTTTCTGGAATATCAGATTCTGAAAACTCTTCTTCTGCTGCTGTTTGCTCTTCTTCCAGCAACTCGTTATAACCACCAGTCATAGCAGCAATAAGAGTCGAATTTAAAGCATCGGAAACGGCTGGCATATTAATTGCCTTGTAAAAATCAGTGCAAAACTCAAAAATAGCTTTAATATTCTCATCTTTATTACTTCTGAATAGATCGGATAAGACAGCTTCTGAGCTACAAATATCAGATTTAGCATAATCACGTAGCAAAGAATAAGGATTATTTCGCTCAATTGCGTCAGATAATAACGATAACCACTCTATTGTATTTGAAATATCATCTAAACTAATATCTTTTATCTCGTACCTATATCTCTCTCGACATCTTTTAATTGATTTTAACACATGGTTTAATTCAGAGAAATTGAACCCTGGAATGCGGTTGTCTTGGACATGCTTTATTCCAATGAATATATTATCGGCACGAAGTCCAGCAATATTTAACTCATCCCAATATTTTTCACCATCAAAGTCGCTATTAGCAAGGTTGCTAGCCTCGTTTTTTACTATTTGTATAAGAGTTGCAAGTCTCTGCACTCTGTCGTTAAAGCCTTCTGTTTGATTGTTTTTAATTTGACTCACAGTTTCGCCTAGTTCTTGTGATAAAAGCATAACATTTGCTAAAACTTCCTCTCCTGGGGTTATTCTCTCTCCTTTTTGCGCGACTTCATCTTTGATAGAAGAAATAGTAGTCAATAGGGCTGCAGGCTCCTTTTCTAAAAGCTTAATAAAAGCAGTTTGCGTCATGTTTATAAGATTTGCTTGTTGTTGCCTCGACAACTTAACGGCTGGAACTATTACGTTGGCAGAGCACTGTTTTTCTTCTGCTCTGACCCTGTCAAATATTGAGCTCGTTGCTTTTTGATCGTCATGGTTGGACAAATCTTTATTGTTGCCATTATCACTTGCCATGGCTGCGTTTGTTAAAATCGCAACAAGAGCCAATAAAGATATCTTTGTTATTGTTTTTTTCATTTCGTTTTCCTCCTATGTTAAGATTAATATTTCTAGGGTTTGCTAATTGTGAGAGACAAACTAATCAGATTTTTTATTAAAAAACTTCTTGCAAGTCTTTGTCAAAAAATCATGTATTGCACTCTAGTATATCATGTGTCATCCCCCGCCCCTAACACTGATTTACGCCACTTATATTATCTTATACAAAATTTGTTGTCAACAGTTTTCTTGTCTGAAATTAACTAAATATTCGCTTTTTATATTTAGTTTCCAATATCTCCGTTGTTATAATGCTTCCTGCAAAGGGCGATGTATTTTTCATTGCCGCCTATGTCGATTTGATCTCCGGCTCTGACGATCTTTTTGTTGCTATCAAATTTCGCGTTCATAACGGCTTTTCTACCGCAGTGGCATATAGTCTTAACCTCTATAAGTTCGTCGGCCCAAAGGAGGAGATATTTGCTTCCCTCGAAAGACTCTCCCAGGAAATCTGTTCTGAGGCCGTATGTTAAAACCGGAATATCAAGTTCGTCGACGACTTTGCAGATCTGTTGAACTTGCTGCTTTGTTAGAAATTGGGCTTCATCAACAAAGATACAGGCTGTGTTTAGAGTCTTTTTTTTAGAGATGTCGTTATAAAAATCCAATTTATTGTCGAACACATTCGAGTCCTCTGAAAGCCCTATTCTTGAGGCGATTTTGTCCTCTCCAAATCTTGTGTCAAATTTGAAGGTATAAAGTAATGTATCCATGCCTCGTTCTTTGTAATTGAAACTGCTCTGGAGGAGTTTTGTTGTTTTCCCGGCGTTCATAGCCGAGTAGTAAAAATACAGCTTTGCCATAGTGTTTTTGCCAGTGTTAATTAATTTTTTCAGATTGTAGCATATTTTTTATGAATATTACAGGCTTGTTTTTGCAATTGTTCTGAGGTATCATTAAGTATTCTTTTTGGTTTTATGTGACAGTCGATAATTTAGGGATGCGTCGATTAGCTTATTGTATTTTATTATATTTTTTTGTATCTGTCTTTTCATTAGCTGAGGCAAGTAACAAAAAAGCAGCCATAGTCATAGATTTTAACAGCGATCAGAAGATTATCTATGCGGACAATGCGACGGCGATTAGGCATCCAGCTTCGCTCACTAAGATCATGACGGTATATATGCTGTTTGATGCGATCAAAAAAGGCAAAATAAGTTTACGCACGAAGTTTAAAGTTTCAAGGCTTGCGTCGAGGCAGGCGCCGTCCAAGCTTGGGCTCAAGGTCGGGGAGAA
>CAXNGE010000009.1:0-9102 GCA_964201935.1 Alphaproteobacteria bacterium
TCATGAAACGCTGTTTAAATAATCTTCTTAATTTAAGTTTATCACTGGTAGACTAAGTTACAAGAACTTTTTAGCAGATAAACACTTCGGCCGCAAGCGGCCGAGGTCTTCGTTTTGATCAGTGAAAAACCAATCTATCCCCTATTTTCTTCTAGCAGCCATTCTTTCCGTAATTTCCCTAATGCTTTTTCGTTTTTTTCTTGTTTCTTTCGCTTTTTTAATAGAATTTGACCACAATTTTTCAGTTTCTTTTGATTGCCTTCCTTCTTCAGTTTTGATATTTTTAATCCTATAGGCTATCTGACCTTTACTTAGATCTAAATTTTTGCGTTTTAAGATATTTTGTATCTTTAAAATATCATATCGGCCATTTTTTACTACATTGTTGTCGTCCTCCATAGCATTTTTTAGAGACTGGTGCAGTTTGCCATAATCACGCCTTTGATCCTGTTCTTTTGCTAAATTTCGACTTACAAATGTTTGTATAGCAGATAATGACCTTCCTAATTTCTTTTCTAGATCTTCCTTCATTTCCTGCCAATGTATTTTGTCGTCTCCAGGTTGTGAATGTTTTGCAATTTCACTTTCTAGAGTCTTTATGTCATCTTGAGACCAGACTTCCCCTTCTCTACTGCAGTCACACTTCTGAACGACAGGTTTTGGAGCTGGAAGCATTCCAGTTTTTTTTAATTTAGCTCTGATTTTGGTAATTTGGAATCGCAACCCGTCACTTAGACTTTGTGACAATTTCATCTGGGTAAGAAGTGCTGTGTGGTCTATTCTATTGTGCCCATTCTGCAGGTTGTCTTTGATATACTGCTCTATACAGAGTAACTGCTCAGGCTGCCATTTGTAATCTGTGCCTGCTAACCCCCATTTTATTGTCATATGTTGCAAAGCAGACTTAGATCGATTAAAATTATTATACTTTTCAAATTTTTCCCAGTTTATACATCTATTATCTCCAGTGCCAGTAAAATATATGTTTTTACCATCCTTGTCAGATAATAAATTTTTCAATCTGTTTTTTTCCTCTTCACTCCAGTGCCTATACACATTCTTGCATTTTGTCGTTTTATTTGGGCTCTCAGATAATTGCTTTGGATTGTGTTCTATGCCGTTTCGCAAAACATCACTCGAGTCCTTTTCACTCCCATATACAAATCCTGTACCTATAGACATTGTCATAAAAAGTATTGTAGATATTTTTTTCATTTTTTCCCTCCTTTGAAAACTAATAAAACCAATATTATCACAACACAAAAAAAAATTCAATATGTTTTTTGTAAGAAATACTCATTATACTTAGAAATAGCATTTACAGCTTTAGAATAAACAAACACATCGGCCGCAAGCGACCTAGATTTTCGCTTTGATCAGTATAAATCTTACATCATTTTTTCTTGTTGCAGAAGGTCTAGTATACTGGCGCCCCTAGTAGGGGATTCTATTGTCGGATTTTCTTCTGCCTCAATCTCATTGATCTCTTAAGACTCCGTTGCACACCGAGGAAATGGCATTGATGATTTTGCCTGAGATATCTCCTATTTGCTCGTCGGTTAATGTGCCTTTAAATGACTGCAGCAAAACCTCAAAGGCGACTGCCTTCTTGTCATCCCCAAGTGTTTTCGATTCATAAACATCAAAGATCGAGACGTCTCGAATGTCCTCTATTCGCAATTTTTTTATTGTTTCTAATAATCTCGAGGCTAAAATCTGCTTGCTGAGAACGAACGAAAAATCTCTTGTTATTGGCTGATATTGCGACAAAGAAATAGGCTGCTTAATTTTTGAAGCTATGACTTCAGGTAGCTTAGATAGAGACAGCTCAAAGCAAACGACTGGGCCATCTACTCCGTATGCGGCCAATATCGATGGGTGGATCTCTCCAAAATGAGCTATGCACGTGTCTTTCTGGACGATATATGAGCCACTCCTTCCTGGATGATAGTATCCTGGAGCATCCGTAGAGATCCTATATCCTGAAGAACATAAGGACAGCAGATTTTCTAGGGTTTCCTTGATATCATAAACTGTCACATCATTTGATTTTTCCTGCCAAGATCTGTCTGTTTTTTTCTCGGACATAGTTGCAGTCAATATCGATTCCTCCAATATTTTCCCATCAACATTCAAGAAATTCTTTCCAACTTCAAAGAATCTGCCGTTGTGCTGGCTTTTGTTTTGACTCGCCAGTAAGGCCTTTAAGTGACAAGGAATTGCAGATGGTCGAAGGGTTGAATAATCAACAGTCAATGCGTCCGGAATATTTATGAGCTTGCTCTCATCAGCAAACAACAACGCTGATTTTTTGTTAATAAATGAGAATGTTTTTATTTCATGGTATCCACTATAAACAAGGGCGTCTGTTAATTTATCAATCGTATACGTCTGAACAATCGGGTCTTTTGTATCAAGCTCAACTTCCTTTATATTCTCAAATCCCGTTATTCTGAGGATTTCTTCGATGATATCTTCCTCTATTTCAAGATCGTGTCTGTATGAAGGGGTTTCGAGGACTATTGAATCCTTCGATGTTTTTATAATAACGCAATCAAGCTTTTTTAAAATATCGATTGAATCTTGGAAGTGTTTTTCGTCCAATCCTGTTATCGCATTAAATTTATGGAACGTCAGCTCTACTGTTTTCACATTGCTGGGAATGTCCTTATATTTTGCAAAATTAGAGACTTCACAATCGCAGTTCTGTGTTATAATTGAGACAGCATATTGCAATGCTATATCAACTCCCTTTGGATCGATCCCTCTCTCAAACCTCGTCCTAGAATCACTGACAAGCCTCAAAGCCTGTCCTGCCCTAGCTATCGCAACTCTATCGAAATATGCCGCCTCTATAAGGATACTCTGAGAGCCTTCTGAAACTGCTGTTGATTCTCCCCCCATAATTCCCGCCAATGATAAAGGCTCATTTTCATCGGAAACAACAATAGCTCCTTCCGGCAATATAACTTCCTTTCCATCCAACGTTTTCAGAAGCTCTCCCTGCCTTGAATTTCTGACGATCAATTTGTTTTGCAACTTATCCAGATCAAAAACGTGCAGAGGCTGGCCGATATCCAGACAGACATAATTTGCAACATCAACAGCCCCCGAGATGAGTTTATGACCAATAGCCCGAAGCCTATTTTCAATATATGCAGGAGTCTTGAAGGAAACATTTTTAATAGCACAGGTCGAGAAATATTCACAATCATTCGTATCGACACTGACATCTATGGGATTCTTGAATTGTTCTTTTGTCTCCGTTATTTCAAGGGGCAGAAGATCTCCACATCCAGCTGCTGCTAGATCCCTCGCGATTCCCCGGACGCTAAAGCAATCTGCCCGATTCGGAGTAATGCCAACATCGAATATAACGTCGTCTGATCCAAGAGCACGAGCCGCAGGACTTCCTGGGATATATTCTCCAGAAAGTTCAACAATCCCATCAATGCCATCGTCTTCAATCAACAATTCATCCGTTGAACAGAGCATCCCTTGGCTGTCAACTCCCCTTATGCTCCCCTTCTTGAGAGCCGTTCCTGAATCTGGAATAATCGCTCCGACGAGAGCAACAACGACGTTAATTCCAGCCCTGGCGTTCTTTGCCCCGCAAACGATACTGAGGATTTTATCACCGATATCTACCTCACAGACCTGAAGTTTATCTGCATTTGGATGGCGGACAGCTGTCTTTATATGTCCAACAACAAAATTATCGAATTTCTCGTTGTTGTCTATGACTTCTTCGACTTCTATTCCGAGATTGGTTAGCTTTTCAGATATCTCAAAGACGGACAATTTCGTGTTTATGTGACTCTTGAGCCAATCCAATGTAAACTTCATTTTGATATCAAATTTTTTAAAGGAATCCTTATAAATTGTATTCTATCAAAAAAAAATCATAAGGTCACGAAAAGGATTTGTTTATAAACTGGGAGGGAGCTAACAATGTTAGCTCCAAAATTGAAAAAAAACCCGGATAAATAGTTTTTTTTATTCGCACTGGTCCATATAGTACCATTCTCCTTCGTATAATAGATTCCCATTCTCGTAGTAGTATTCATCTTGGCCGTTCCGTTTGCCACCGAATATATAGCCTGTATAGGTGCCTAATTGATATTGGCTGGTTTCCTTTTTGACTCTCGGCTTTGTCGCTCCTTGTTGTTGTAATAAAGAAAATTCGATTTGATTCTGCTGCAGCAATACTTCGTCCACTAAAGGCAAGGTCTGGACTGCTTTATTTTGCGTTAATTCTCGCAAATCTGTCGGTTGTTCCGTAGCCATCAGGTTATTCACAGCTAACAATGCTGTTGTTAAAGTTATATTGAGCTTAGACATGGATTATCGTCCCGCAATTTTGTTTCACAATCGCTAGGCTAGCACATAATTTTCAAAAAAACATTATAGTTTTTCATCACGAGAATAGAGTCTCGATTTATTCCAATTTCAAATTGCCCAATTATCCGTGTATAATATAACTCTAGATCTATGATGAAAATTTGGCAGTGCAAAATAAGTCAACAATCATATTAGGGATTGATCCTGGGCTTGTTAAAACAGGATGGGGTGTCGTTCAAAAACTGGGATATGATTTCAAATATATAGACTGCGGAATAATAAAAACAGATCCTGCTTGTAAAATGGAGGAGCGCTTAACTTTAATATACGACTCGGTCTCAGAGCTAATTGATAGGTTTAATCCCACAGAAATATCAATGGAAGAAGTTTTTGTAAACATGAACCCTTCGACGAGTGAAAAGCTCATAATGGCTAGGACATCCGCATTTATAGCGATTTCCAAAAGTGGGTTTCAAGTTAACGAATACAAACCGAACGAAATCAAAAAGAACATCACCGGGCAAGGACACGCCGATAAAAATCAAGTCTATATCATGATTCAAAAAATCCTAAATGTCTCAATTGAGACAGACAGGCAAACAAAAACAATGGATGCAATGGACGCAATAGCCGTTGCTCTCTGTCATGCCTTCACGATCAGATGACTTAAGCGCTCAGCTCCTTATTGACGACGGATGCTATGCATGAATCAGACCAAACATTCAAAGACGCCTCTAGCATGTCAATAATCCCATAGAAAGGAATAATCATACCAAGGAGCGGCATAGGGATGTCCATGGAGGACAATAGGCTCGCGCTCAAAAAGAAACATCCCATCGGAATTCCGGCGTTTCCTGTTGCTGCTATCGTTGATATCAATATCCAGGTCAGCATAGTTGATGTCGAAATTTCGACACCATAATTTTGCATGATATAAATAACAGTCGTAAAGACAAATATTGCGCAACCATTAACGTTTATCGTTGTGCAAAGAGGAAGGACAAACCGGCTTATCCTTGGAGATATTCCAAGTTTTTCCTCGGCGGTTTCTATTGTGACTGGCAAAACTCCAGTTGATGTTTTAGAGAAAAATGCCACAGAAAGAGCCGGGAACATTGCCTTAAAATTTCTAACCGGAGAAATGCCTTTGATCGAAAGCCAAACTGGAAGGATCAAAGCCCCCTGAAGAACATTCGATAGGGCAATGACGGAGAGATATCCTCCCATCCCCTTCAGATCCATTCCATGCCTCATTTCAACGACACTGACCGTGATGAATCCAAATAATCCAATCGGCAGAATCTTAACGATAAATCTCGTTATAGAAAAGAAAATGCTGTGAATTCCTTTGAAAAATGATATGACAGTCTGTTTTGCCTCAGTGTCTTTGATAAACCTCGTGGCAACTCCAATTATCACGCTTATCAAGAGGACGCTTAAAACTTTATGCTCGCTGAAGGCTGTCGTGATGTTGTCTGGAATTATATCGAGGATGTATTTTATATAATCAAGCTTGGCTGGAGCTTGTTCAGACGAGGCTTGCGTTGATATTGTCATATTGCTTGGATTTATTAGTTTATAAAGAGTTGCGCACAGAAATGCCGCTATAAGAGTCGTTGAAACAGTGTATAAAAAAGTTCTTTTCCAGACTTTCTTCATGAACTGATCGTTAACTTCATGGCCGGATAAGGCGACTATTACGGATAATGATATAACTGGCATGCTGATGCATCTGAACATTTTAATAAATATTTCAGAGATAATCGATCCAGTCTTCGCCAAAAATGACAACCCAGAAATTCCTGCCAATATTCCAAGAACTATTGACAATATATAAAAAATAGTGCTTCTTGATATACTCACTGTTATTCTCCCATTAAATCCTTCAGAAATTCTTTTACTGAGAACTTCTTGAAATCATCTGCAGATTCTCCGATCCCGACTCCAAGAATGGGAATCTTAAATTCCTCTGCTATTTTTACGATTGTTCCTCCCTTTGATCCACCGTCCATCTTCGTTATTATAAGCCCAGAAATCGGACAGACTTTATTAAATTCTCTAACTTGCGTGGAGGAATTCTGTCCAATGGTCGCATCGATCGTTATGATTGTCTGATGCGGAGCAGATTCGTTCAACTTCTTCAAAACATTTTGAATCTTGAGGAGTTCATTCATAAGGTTGGCATTATTATGCAGTCTTCCAGCTGTGTCAACTATCAGAGCATCACTCGTTGAGTTTTGAGCCGCTTCGAAGGCCACGCTTGCTGGATCTCTTGGCACATCCGACTTGAAAATCTTGCAATTTAATCTTTCTGCCCATATTGTCAGCTGCTCAGTGGCGGCGGCTCTAAACGTGTCGCAGGCAGCTATGTCAACCGACAGTCCTTGTGATTGAAGCAATTTTGCGAGTTTGGCAATCGTCGTTGTTTTCCCAGAGCCATTCACTCCCATCATGAGGATAACATAAGGCTTTTGAAGAGATCTATCTATTTCAAAATCGGTAACAAGCGGGTTTAAAATGCCCTCAATTTTCAGCTCCAAATCACGACTTAGATCGTCGCTTGTTCGGAGTTCTTTTGCTATTTTCGTTGCTAGTTCTACTCCAAAATCCGCCTCTATTAAAATTTCTTCAAGCTCTCGTTCTTGGGAGGCAGACTTTGAAGATATTCCCTTTATGGCGTTTTTTAATTTTTTGAAAAATGACACTGCTAAGCTTCTTCCTTGAATTACACGACGAATTCCATGAGAGGCGCGCGCAATTAATAAAACAGATTAAGTTTATACTATAAAGTCACGGTCTTCAATATAAAAACACTCAACCAAAAATGGCTTCGGGATTGATTCCAAACCAAACAATAGCAATTATACTAAAACATTCCGCCAGTTAGTTTGGAGATGTCCATTCCGCCCGTTGCCGCTTTCATGCCTTCTTCATGCATGATATCTGCCTTAGTTCTCGCATCATTAAACGCCGCAACAATGAGATCTTCAAGCATTTCTTTGTCATCAGGATTGATCACTGATTTATCGATAATAACACTCTTAACATTGCCTTTGACTGTCATCACGATGCTAATCGCTCCAGCGCCGGATGTTCCTGTGACCTCTTTGACCTCAATCTCCTTTTGCGTCTGAGCCAATTTCTCTTGAAGCTTCTGGGCACGTTGTAAAAGTTGTTGCATGTTGTTCATAATTCTTACTCCTTAATGATAATTCCGGAAAATTGCACTCCGCACTCGCCATTCTGCCTTCTGTAGCTGAAGAATTCTTCATTCAGCACTGTATCTAGATTTATTTTCGAAACTGTTTTCACTCCGCATTTTAAGAGTTTTTCGAGTATATAATATTGCATGTCAAAAAACGATTTGTCTTTTACGGTCGTTATATATTTTCTTTCCACTTGATCTGTAATATCGTCGGTGACTTCAAATGATATTTTTTGAATACAGGGGCCGATTGAGGTTATGATATTGTTACAGCCTAATGATTTCATTTTCTCGATGGTGTTTTCAATAACGCTTCCAATGGCTCCCCTCCATCCTGCATGAATAGCTCCGACATACTTTGCAGCCGGATCGGCCAAAAGAATTGGAGCACAATCTGCTGTGTTGACGCCTATTAATAAGCCAGGCAGATTTGTTATTGTTGCATCCCCCTCCATCGTTGCTGCTTGTTTTTCATTTTTGAACTCATATTTACTGACATTTTTTTTGTCGATAACATGAACTGTCCCCTCGTGTTTTTGGTTCAAAATTATCAATTTTGAAACATCAACTCCAAAACTTTCGGCAATTAATGTTCTGTTTTGTATAACGTTTTCCTCTTTGTCGCCTCTCCAGAAGCCAACATTCAGCGATTCAAAACTTTCCTCGCTCACTCCTCCTTGATTTCCAAAAAAGCCATGATCTATAAAGTCGATCTTAGATAGTGCATCAGTTTTAATAATATTCATATTTATAAACTCCCAAGATTGTTTCTAAGCCAGTGAATATCGAAGTTTCCATCGATTATATCTTTGTTTTGTATGAGCTTTTTATGAAGCTCTGTCGTTGTGGAGACTCCATCAATAACGAGTTCGTCTAAAGCCCCCCTCGCCTTTGCCAGGCAAGACTCTCTATCTTCCGCATGAATAATTATTTTGGCTATTAAGCTGTCATAATATGGCGGTATGTTATAGTTTCTGTATATGTGCGAATCCACGCGCACTCCCTGCCCACCGGGGAAATGTAGCTCCTCTATCTTTCCAGGGGATGGGATAAATGTCTCCGAGTCTTCGGCGTTTATGCGAAACTCTATGGCATGGCCTTTGAATTGAACATCCTTTTGCTCAAATGATAATTTTTCTCCAGCGGCGATTTTAATCTGCTCTTTAACGATATCAATTCCTGTGACTTCTTCGCTGACACAATGCTCAACCTGTAGCCTCGTGTTCATTTCCATGAAGAAAAATTCTCCGTCTTCGTAGAGGAATTCTAGAGTCCCAACCCCGACATATCCAAGGTCTTTTATAGCCTTCCTAACTATTTCGCCAATTTTTTCACGAGCCTCTTGAGGCAGAGCAACCGAAGGGGATTCCTCCATGAGTTTCTGATGGTTCCTTTGAATCGAGCAGTCTCTTTCTCCAAGATGCACAACATTGCCATACGAATCTGCAATTATTTGAATCTCTATGTGTCTTGGGTGAGATAGGTATCTCTCCATATAAACAGCATCATCTCCGAAATTTGCCTTTGCCTCAGTTTTAGCCATCTTAAATGCGTCC
>CAXNGE010000010.1:0-9033 GCA_964201935.1 Alphaproteobacteria bacterium
AATGGCTTTTGGATTAATTTTACCTAAAAAGTAAATTTTCTCTTAGAGGCCGCCCTCGGAGAAAATTTTCAAAATAACCAACTTTCGAATTTTTCATAGGAAAATTTGAAAGTATTTTAACACGGCACAAACTTGTGAGTTAGATCGGACTGTACATTCAAATCGCAGCACCTGCAGCAAGTTTGGTAGACATCTTTAAAAAAATCTTATAGAATTTAACCGTATCAGCTAAGAGATTGGCCAATAGATTGCTGGATATCTCAATCATCCGTGAAGTTTTTGAAAGGTTTAAGATCCGAAATCCGAATCCTAACACAGAGCTTATCGCACACAATAATTACACTTTTTGTATCGCGGTTTTGCTCTCTGCTCAGGCAACTGATAAATCCGTCAACAAAGCTACACATGAACTTTTCAAGATAGCCGACTCTCCAGAGAAAATGCTAAAACTCGGAATAGACCACTTAAAGGATTATATAAAATCTATAGGCTTGTTCAATAACAAAGCCAAAAACATCATGCTTCTCTCAAGAAAAATCATAGAAGAACACAACTCTCAAATTCCAAACTCGAGAGATGCCTTGGAAAATCTCCAAGGACTCGGCAGAAAATCAGCAAATGTTATTATGAACAAGCTTTTCGGCGGAGATTTTATAGCGGTCGATACTCATGTTCTTCGAGTCTCCAATAGAATTGGCATTTCAAAATCGAAAACGCCGCTCTCAGTCGAATCTGATTTATTGCAACTCGTTCCAAAGGAGTTTCACAAGAACGCTTCGAATTGGCTTGTCCTTTACGGAAGATATACCTGCCAAGCAAAAAATCCTAAATGCAATGAATGCTTCTTAAATGACATATGCGAATATGCTAAACTTAGAAAGTAGCGCTTGCCGTAGTTTGAAATCATAATGAATGTTTTTCGTAAAATTTTATGTCTCGCATTCTTTTGCTTCAATGTTCACTCAAGCACAACAATCCTAATGGACAACGAAATCGAAGCTTACCTGATGGAAGAAATAGTGAATCCAATCAAAGAAGCTCTAGGATATAAATCCCCAATAACAGTCCTTGTCTCTAGCAGCAGAACTTTTAATGCGGCAGCAACAGATTCAGGGAACATTATCATAAACGTCGGAGCAATTGAAATGTGTAAGGATGTTTCGGAACTCATCGGAATCTTGGCTCACGAAGTCGCTCATATCGCTGGGAATCACATCTCAACTTTTATTTCGAACAATCCTGATTTCATGAAGGCTGGTCTTGTGACAATTTTGCTTGGAGCGGCGGCAGCGGTTCTCGCAGGAAATCCAACGCCTCTTGCGGCAGGACTTGCAGGAGGACAGCAAATGTCGAGAGGTATGGCTCTTGCAAAAATGAGACAGAAGGAAAACATTGCAGATTCGAAATCTACTGTTGCTATGAAGAAGTTGCTCTGGCCTGTGTCGGCCGGGTTTCTTTCCATACATGAGAAACTTGGAGAAAAATCTGCTGTATATAATGTTTATGAATCAACACATCCAACATCTCAAGATAGAATTGCGAAATTCAGGCAGTGGAACAACGAAGAGTCAGAAAAACAATTCCCAGAAGATAAAATCAAACTCATACAAAAAATGCAAAGGAAATTTCTTCTCATAAAAGAGAAAATCAAAGCTCTGACTCTTTCTCCAAGTTCTGATATTGTTTTGGCATCAACAATGGCTCAAAAATACGCGCTGGCTATTTTTTTGTATAGACAAAGCCATTTTAAAGCAGCCCTTGCTTTAACTGAAGAAGTTATGAATTCTGAAATGGACGATAGCTTCGATCCAGCATACGTCGCTGAAATAAAATCCATGGCTCTGATCGGTCTCAAGAAATATAAAGAGGCCGCAGATTTTGCATATTCTTTCCTAAAGAAAGCTCGTAAAAACAAAGTGTACAGGGATCTTGGAATAATATACGCAGATGCGGTTGTTCAAGGAGAGCTTGGCAAATCATACTATAAACAATCAATCAGAATCTTGCGAAAAATCCTTCTGAAAAACAAATACGAAATATCCGCGTACAATGTCTTGGGTAAAATATATACGCTTGATGGCCGGTATGCAAACGCGAGTCTTTGTGCGGCTGAGGTAGCAAGCATGATTGGAGACTATGAAATGGCGGCTGTTCATGCTAAAAAGGCTAAAAATTCCTCGAACGACGAAATACTCAAGCGAGAAGCCACCGATATTATAAACACAAGGCCACAGAGAGAATGATGCTTAAAAAAGTAACTATGCACCAATTTTGGTATATCTAAGCCTACAGAAAAACAACTCATTAACCGATGATGTGAAAAGATTTAGACATGCGCAGTAGTACCATTCGAACTATTATTTTGAACTAGCAGCCCTAGCTAGCCTGTCATTAATCGCGACGCCTATTCCAACATTCGGAATTGGCATCACGGCAATCCCCGTGTGTTTTGAATGATTATCTAACTTCTTCAAATATGAGAACAAATTTTTAGCGGCCTCTTCAAGATTTCCTGATTCGCTTAAGTTAAGATCATATTTAATCCCAGTTTTCCCAAAGGCTATGAATGCCTCATCTTTAACTGGATATGCCGCATTTATCCTGAGTGGAAGCTTCGGAGAATAATGTTTCTTCATCTGCCCTGGAGCCATTATAATTGTCGATTTTGTTTCTGAAAGAGTTAAAACTTGTTCCCCCAAGAACTCCTCAATTTCTTCCTTTGAGACACCGCCTGGCCGAAGGATAACATAAGGACTCTGCGTGAGATCAAGAATCGTTGATTCGAGCCCAACTTTGCATTTTCCTCCATCCAAAATCATCGGAATTTTGTCTCCGAGATCATTTTTGACCATCTTAGCCGATGTTGGGCTAACAGAGTTCGAAGTGTTTGCGCTCGGCGCTGCAAGTGGCCCTCCAAATTCATTTATTAGATTGAGAGCCATCTTATGATTTGGACATCTTATAGCAACGGTCGAGAGTCCAGCTGTTATTAATGGAGAAATCCTCGTGCCAACTTTATTCTTCAAAACAATGGTTAATGGCCCAACATTTTCTTCCCAGAAATGATTTGCGATCCTCTCAGCCTCTGGCGAAAACTCTGCTATTTCCTTCGCCATCTCAACGTCAGAAACGTGGACAATCAAAGGATTGCAAGATGGCCGGCCTTTTACCCTATAAATCTCTTGAATGGCAAGATCGTTCGTAGCATCAGCAAACAATCCATAGACAGTCTCCGTTGGAGCCGCAACTATCTTCCCTTGCGATAGGAGTTTGGCAGCTTTTTTGATTTTTCTTCCATTCCAAGCGCAATTGACAACGAATGTGAAAATATCGCTGATAAACTTTAGAATATATTTAACACAACGCCAAAAAATTTTAACAATAAATTCGATAACGTTGATAACACACCACTGCACAAAAATCCTAAGCATGGACATGAAAAAACCTTCCACGACGCAAGTACCCTTATACTTCTGCAGAAGATGTTTTCGAAAGAATCCAGTCAGTCTGTCCTTTGTCTCTTTCAAAAACCCATTTATGAATTATTTCCCTATATAATCTATTTGGGTTATCAAAGGAAATGCCTTCTGAATTCGTAATTGCGCTCATCTGCGATACATCGAACGAGACCAACAATTTGGCCTTGTTTGCGATGGTTTGGATTTTTTCTAAGGTGGTCTTTTTGTGCCTGATTAATATTTCTTGCCTTAAATTATTTTCATCCCGCTTTTTTATCTGCTCTGCGAATTCTTCATATAAACTTTCAGTCAACGTTTTTTTCAGGATATGATAATTTGGATTTGCGAAGGCATTGAACACAGAGTCAAAAATATCCTCTGCTTTGGCCAAGAAAGATTCCGGCAAAAAATCTGGAAACATCTGTTGGAGTGACTCTATATCTGCAGCTAATTGGCCATCAGCAAACGATGTCTTCCGTAGAGATTCTTGTTTTTTATCAATAGAATTTACGAACCCTTCTATGACGGCTCTTGTTAACATTTCTTTTTCAATCTCAGTTGGAGTTTGCGCCTCTTTAACCTTGCCAAACTCTTTAAATAACTTAAATATCAGCAAGAAAACCAAAATCGCAACTATTAACATATACATAAAATTCAAATCCTCAATCACAAAACATTGGATAAAAATTAACCTATAAGCCGGGTTCTGTCCAAGGATATCTCACCTCTGGTTGATCATTCATCTAGGCCTATTGTTACCAACAGGCTCAAGCAACCTACCCGGACGACTATGACTGCAGGCCATCACGAATCATGAAAACACAATCCACGCCATCCCTATTTGGTCTTGCTTCAAGTGGGGTTTGCAATGCCACCTTTGTTACCAAAGGTGCGGTGCGCTCTTACCGACGCCATTTCACCATTGCCCGTTTAAAAAACAGGCTGTATATTTTCTGTTGCACTTTCCCTGAAAAGAATCTTTCGCCTCTTCCCGCCGGGGATTACCCGGCACTTTGCCTACACCGAAGCCCGGACTTTCCTCTCCCGTTTTAGAAACGGCAGCGATCAACCAGCTAACCTCTATCCGTTGTTATCATAGCATAAAACAAGCGCACATTGCCAGCAGTCTTGTTACGCGACAAATTTATTGCATGCGGCTGAGCACGAATCTATCTCTTGCAATTGTGTTTTGTTTGCAATTGAAAAGAGCTGGGAATTCGAGAAGGGGTTTCCAAAATGATCGTACTCCTCCTCTGGTAAGTCTTTTAGTATTTGCATTTTTCAGCATCATTCGAATAAAGCACGTTAGTACATAATTCAAATTCAGAAAAACAATCGGTAGTATAAAGTTTCTCTTTTTCTGGAGCAATAATATGTTTTCTTATTGCTTCGAACCACTTATTCCGGCGGCTTTCAAAAAGAGGAGCAATTCTATTGTGTATTTGTTTTTAACAGCATTTTGTCGTTTTTTTGCAATGACTCAAGTATAATTTTTTCGAAGCCTTCATCTTGCAACGATAATTTTATGCCGATGGTTGAAATTTCGCTCCTAAAAACCTCAGGAATTTTCACGAAATCCTTCTTCGTTGTGACGAGATGAGCATTCATGCTTTTTGCTGCCTTGATAAGCTTTTGTATTTCTGTTATGGTGTATGGATGATGGTCTGAGAATGCTATAAAATCAAGCAAATCGAATCCGCAGTTTAGTAGAGTCTTTTTAAATTTCTCCGGATATCCTAGTCCGCAAAATCCAATCACCCTCTTGTTTTCAACGCTGACTGTTTCAACCACTTCCATCTGCGCATAACACACAGGAACTCCTACTTTAATATTTTTGATCCTGTCTTCAAGAGCTGCGTTTTTTTCTCCAACTATGAGCACAACATCTGACTTTTTGATTCCAGATTCGATATTCTCCTTAAGGGGGCCTGCTGGAAATAAATGCCCATTTCCAAATTCCTGATTAGAATCAACAACGAGAACTTGCAGATCTTTTTCTAGAGAATTGTTTTGAAATCCATCGTCCATAACAAGAACATCAGCCCCTGACAACGTCGCAGCCTTCGATGAATTAACTCTGTTTTTCCCGACCCAAGTTGGCGCCACAAACGACAATAGCAACGCCTCATCTCCAACTTGAAGATAAGAATGCAGCGCCTTGTTGACTCTTACGACATTTTTCAGATATCCCCCATATCCGCCGGACAATATATGCGGCTTATACGAATGTTCCTTTAAAATATGACAAATAAGCTCGACAGTTGGAGTTTTCCCGGATCCTCCTTGCACAACGCTTCCAACACAGATGACAGGGACTGATGCTTTCTCAGATGTTATGCTATTTCGCCTTATTGAACAAACGAAATCATAAATCTTTGAAAAAGGCACGAGGAATCGAGTAATCTTGCTGTCTCTTTCTTCCCAGAACTTTGGAGATTTAAATATTTTCATTTACACTCCAGACAACAAGTAAAACTTAACAAAACGAATATTGGAGCGGGTGATGGGAATCGGACCCACGTAGCCAGCTTGGAAGGCTGGGGCTTTACCATTAAGCTACACCCGCATATCATTTGGTGGAAGGGGTAAGATTCGAACTTACGTAGACTAACGTCGGCAGATTTACAGTCTGCTGCCTTTAACCACTCGGCCACCCTTCCTCCATATATCACTTGATTGTAGTATGAAATAGAAATTTTGTCAATGACCGTTTTTTAACAAAAAACAAAAAAGTTGGAACTCTTGCTTTTACCTACAGCAAAATATATGATAAACTATAATTGTATTCTGGCTATTTTGTTGAGTTGACAAATGTGGAGTTTTAATAAATTATTAATGTTTGTTGTTTTTTCGTTAACAATTGCGTTTGATGTTAGCGCTACGAATGCAACTCAAGCACAAGATGTTCTTTCCATTAATAGTGTGATTATCAATCATTTTAATAGCATACGACAAAAAGCTCCGGAAAATGATTGGAAAAATCCAAAAACCCAATTAAAATTCCCAAACAATGAATCATTTGACCCAAGCATTAGCGCCCTTCAAGAGATAGTGCAAGAATCCGGGAAAAAATATTGGGAATGCAATGGGAGCAAACAAGAATTCGAAAGACTTAAAAAAGAATTAGTTGCACTTTTGGCAAAGATACAAAAACCATCTGAAGGTAATTTGAACTGGCTTAACTTATCATTAATCGCTAACGAAATGATGTTTAATGCAGCCTCTATAGATCACGCTAAGGAATCCGCATTTGCCCTTATCAAAGAAAATAAAATAAACCAAAAAAGCACTAACTGGACAGAAAGAGAATCTGACGCCAACATTTATGCGTCTCAATTTAATCTTTACGAATGCTTTGAAAAAATTCGCGAACAGCAAAAGCCCAAACCAATTCAACAGCAAGCTGATGTTCCAACTCCAATAAAAGTAGGTTTCACGGAAAAACAGGAAGAAAAATCAAAGGCAACAAAGGAAAATATTAAGACAGAGACTTCGACGCAGAAAGATCAACCTCAGGCAGATATAGTTTTGAAACAAGGGTTAGAGTATCTCCCCATATATAAAGAAATTATAGGAAAACTATCTTCTAGTGGATATGCATACAATGTAATTGATCAAATACCAATTCAATTTGGAGATCCTTCAGACTTAATTCCAACTTCAGACTTAATTCCAACTACTTTACAAGAACAGGCTGATGTTTTAGATAAGAAACACGTATTATCAACCTTGAAAAACGGGGTGAACTTTGAACTAATCCCTCCGCTTTACAAAAAAGACCCTTTCAGCAAAGAAGAACTCGAGAAATATCGATTAACCAACGAGCCAGTGGATTTTACCCCTGTTGTCACGCAGTTACGCATTCTGGGAGACAATAAGGAAACAAACGAGTCTCTGCAAGAACTGTATGCTATAATGTTTTTAGATATGTTTGCGCTGCAGGAAAAATGGTTAGATAAGAATGGACAACCTATATCATTTTTCAATGAAGACTTCAGTTGTGATTTAAACATAAATCTAACGAACCTGTTTTTGACTGGAATAGGTGCACCGAATCAAGCGATAATGAGTACAACAAAATGTTTGAGGGATTTTCTCAAAAAAAATCCAGATCTGAGAAAGGTTGTTAATCCTGATGGGAGCACATGGGTGCTAGAATTTTTAGATGCAAAATATCGTAATGCGAAGGGCGGGCGTGGATTTAACGCATTTCTAGCATGTTATCTAGATTTCGCTCAAGCATTTTTGAATTACCTTGATAAGAAAGATGCCAAGTTATTGGCTCTTAGCATGCTACGCTTTAAACAAACAGCTGAGGTTGCAGAGAAGCTCTATTCTAATCCATCTGTGTTCATAGACATAGATAGTGTTATGGGACACGCTATCGAGAGTCGAAATTTCAATAAAATATTAGCTGAACAACAGCAAAAATCTGTAGAGGTACAACAAGCAGAAGATCCATCTTATAAAGAGTATTTAAAACAAACTTTGAATTACAGCGATGCATTTGATGATATTGTTTTTAGAAGTAGTGGCATGCACGCAGCTGAACAAGAGCAAAAATCTGCAGAGGTACAACAAGCAAAAGATCCATCTTGCGATTATCCATTGTTTCGGTATCAAGGATCGGTTGGAACAAATGACGAAGCCGAACCTGCCACAATTATAAGTAGAATAGCTCAAGTATGTGAGTTAATCAGACTAGGTGTAACTCCAGAATCAGGCTACTTGAAAGACGGTGTCGATTCGTTCAATAAGTTGAAAAAGGAAGACAAAGAAAAAATCCTTTTGAAAGAAGGTGTCGATTCGGTCAATAAGTTGGAAGACAAAGACAAAGAAAAAATCCTTACAATGTTTGAAAAAATCCTTACAATGTTTGAGAAGGCTTCAATCCGTCGAAAAGCTTTGCTTAGAACAATGGCAATTGTGTTTCTTGGGGAAGAAGCAAATGAAACAGAGATAGAACGCGCGATATTTTTGTTAGGAAATATTTCAGTGAACAGCCTAAACATAGCGGATCCGAGAGCACCAAACACGACAACATCATTGTTGATTGATGATCGTGGAATAATTAAAACTCTTACTGAAAAGAATCAGACTCAAATAAAAAATCTAGCCCAGTGCCCAGAATTCACTGCTGCTGGAGTATGTGGAAAATTTTTACACAGAACATACCTCAGTGCACGAGATGTAACCAGGCAAGCTGTTGCTAGATTTAAAGAAATGTTATTAATTGCTTGTATTGTCACTAGCGAAGAATACAAGTCTTTTGTTGAAAGTCAATTGCCTAAAAAACAAGTAAATATATATAAAGCTCCGCAGATAGCGCCAAGTTATGACGTATTAATTGATTTGATGCAACCTCCATTGACTTGGATTTATGCTCTGGCAAATGTTCAACATGCATTTTTTAAGCTTGCCAGCGAAAATATTGCTGACCTAGCAACAAGATCTGAAGCTGAAAGATCTGAAGCTGAAAGATCTAAAGCTAATATAAGCGATGTGTTCATCCCATCTAAAGATTATTTGTCGCTTTCGTATAAGGACAAAGAGGAAAAAATTAAAGATAAAACTG
>CAXNGE010000011.1:0-8733 GCA_964201935.1 Alphaproteobacteria bacterium
GTTAAGGCTGCGATTTATTCGATAATTGCGAACATGATTCTGTGTGGGATTTTGATTATTCCTCTGCAGGAGATCGGGATTGCCATCAGCACATCCATCTCAGGATTTTTGAATGTTTATATCATCCATCGCCACTCTAAAACAAAGCTGGCTCTTGATAAACCTCTGTTAATTTCTATAATCAAAATAATTGCTGCGTCTGTTGCTATGTATGCGGCGATATGTCTGACAAAGGGATTGTTTGATGTTAATTACAATAGCTTTCTTGCAAAAATTTCTCTCATATTTTTTCTTTGTTTTGTTGGAGGAGCTGTTTATGCGACCTGCCTTTTTTTCCTGAAAGATTCAACTGCCGTTGAAGGCATAGGAGTTCTAAAGAAGAAGTTTCTAAAAACCAAATAAAAGGTTGCAAAGAATTAATTTTATATCTGCAATGCTGCCATATATTGAATATATAGTCATATACAGAATTTCGCAGCAGGAGAGAAAGTGAATCGAAACTTAATGCATTGTGTAATGCACGCAGTATTGATTGCAGACTTGAAGCTCTTTGAATGGCCAGAGACTTATTTGAACTTTATTTTTCCCATAGTTAGAGTTTCTAGAATCGTTCGTTTTTGCATAACATTTGAATAATTTGTAGATAACAATTTGAAAATGTTGTAAGCTTCTGAGAAGGATTGTTTGTATGTTTAATATTTGATGGCTTCTGATTCAAGCGATAAGAGCATGTTTAGCTTACTGGCCAATGCCAGTCTAGTTCTACCTATATCATATGGAGCTTGGTTTTCGAACAGTGAAGAAGTTTTTGTTTCAAACAAACTTAAACTTCTCCTTGGAGTTGATGAAAACCTTCTCGATCCTTATGAATTTGTTCGATTGATTCAGAATTCCTTTGGGAGCTTCTTGACGATCGCCGTCGAAAAAGTCCTCTCTGGAAACGATGTTCTCAATGAATATTCATCGACTATTAAGTCATACTCGGGAGAAGAACTATCCTTAAGACTTGTGTTTGATACGAAAAAATCTTTTTATCTATTGTTGATTGATAAACCAAAAGAAAATAGCAATCAAAATGTTAATGACGGTATGTTAGAAAACATTATAAATCAACTGCCTGCCTATATTTGGCAAAGAAATCGAGATTTACGAATCATATATTGTAACAAAAAATATTCAGATGCATTAGAGACGACGCAAGAGTCCGTGATTGCAAATAACACTAAGCTGTTCACCCCTTCCAGGAAGGACAGTTATATCGATCAAAGCTCCTATTCATTAAAGCCTAAAAATTTTATTGAATATTCGGTCATAGGAGGAGAAAGACGTGCATTAGAAGTCACGGAATTGCCTTTTGTTGGCAAGTTTCCATCAATTGGGTTTGCCATTGATGTGACTGCACAAGAGGAAATTAAAAAAGAATACGGAACCTACAAAAAACAGACTGAAGAAACATTAGATAGCGTTTCTGTTCCAATAGCAATATTCGATGACAAAATGAAGCTCATCTTTGCTAATGCAGCTTCAAAAAAGCTTTTTGGCTTTGAGGAGCCTTATTTCGCAGTTGAGAGATATTTTCCAGAGGTTTTTGACTTCCTTTGCGAAAAAATAATACTCGTCGGATTTGACAATATATCCGATTATAAAAACAATGCTATCAAGCTTTTTACTGAGGTTGTGTCTCCTCATCATAAATCTATACATCTCCAAAACGGGAAAACCTTGAACATTACGATATCTCCAAATCATAATGGCGGGCTAATGTTTCTGCTCGAAGATATATCAGACAAAATCGCCTTGGAGAGGGAGGTTAATTCCGTATACGCAGTTCAAAAAGAGACTCTGGATCAACTGAAAGAAGGGGTTTTCGTTTTTGGAGCCGACAATAGAATAAAGATGACGAATCCTGCTGCGAAATTGCTGTGGAATAAACCTGAGGATGCCAGCTACATTAACATGCACATTCGACTTTTTTTCGAGGAATCTGTTTCTCTTTTTGATTCTGATATTGAACTAGAATTATGGATCTCGAAGCTTATTAATATGGCTTCTCAAAGAGTTGAGTTTTCAGATACGATCAAATTTTCTACTGGTAAAACTATCGATTATGCTTATATCCCCCTTCCAGATAGTCTTCATCTATTAAGATTTTTTGATGCAACAGACAAGGCAAATCTAGAGAAAGCCTTGCGGGAAAAAACTGAAGTCTTCTCTCAAATTGACAAACTAAAATCTAATCTGATATCTAATATTTCTTATGAATTAAGTTCCCCTTTGAATACCATAATTGGCTTTGGAGACATCCTGCAAAATCAATATTTTGGAGAACTTAATAGCAAACAGAAGGAATATTGCTCTGGAATTATAAAATCAGCAACAAGGCTAATAGATGTTGTTGAAGCCATTATAAACTTGGCAAGTATAGAATCTGGACAAATGAATTTAAAATACAACGATGTTAAATTGCTTGAATTCATAGAGGAATCTGTGCAGATGTTTAAAAGCAGGCTGGATAACCAAAGTATCGTTGTCAAAATAGATTTTTCTGATAAGGATTTTACAATATGCTTAGACGAGCAATCCATGAGACATGTTATATTTCAAACATTATCAAAGGCAATAAAATCAACTCCTGCTGGAGGAGAAATCACGATTTCAGTAGATGTTTCCGATTCTGACTATATCACGCTAGCTATCACGGATTCTGGAATCGGTTTTAGCGAAGAAGAATTGGAAAAATTGAGATCTATGTTTGAGAACGAGGCTGATAATATCATCACAGATAACTCCCTAGAATTTGGACTTTTGCTCGCCAATAATATCATTAAACTCCACCACGGAAAAATGTCGATCGATTCAGAAAGAGGAAGCGGAACATCAGTCAGATTCTCACTTCCATCAACGCAATTTTTGATTTGAGTCCTGAAACCCCTCGTTCGAGGACAAGTTTTTTAGATGTTTAAAGATCAACTTTGATTACACAACTATTAACGATGATTTCTTAGTTTTAAGTGCAATTATGCTGTATTTTAGCACTAGAAATTATCCGAAAAGAAAAGATGCTATGAGTTGCAAGAAGATGGAGTGGGCGTTTTTCAAGGCGTTGAAGAATGCTTTGTCCAAAAAATATATTTCTCCTAGACAGTGACTCTCAGAAATAGATAAGTTTTTTGTTTTTGAGATCCTTCTGAAACTTTATATGTCCGCATTTTCCGTTATAATCTACGCCATTTATATAAAATATGTTGTCTTTTTCATTGTGATTAGATATTTCGTAGCCCAAAATATTGGCGATGCTTTTCCCGACTTCATAGTGTGTCGGTCTGCAGATCTCTTTTATTTCCCTCAAGAATTCAGAGTCGTTGCTTTGAAACAACATTGGGACATCTCCAACAGCTGGGAGCAAAAGCCCGTGACCAAATGATCCTTCTTCTCCTTGCAGTTCGTTGTGATCTGAGGCCCAGATTATATAAAACTTCCCCTCGCTTTTGTTGAAGAGATTAAAGATTTTTGACACAAGATAGTCAACATATGAAATTGCTTTGTCATAATCGCTGGCAAATCCGGAATCAGACATATGTTTTTTAGGCACGCTATTTTTATAGGGAGAATGGATTGCTCTCTGATGAAAAACTATAAAATTTTTATTTGTTAGTTTTTGTTTCGAGAAAATTTCAAACAGGTGTTCGTCCTTTGTCCTGCAATCCATTCCAATAAAGTCCTCAGGCTTCGTTGAAACATCGATATAATTAGAGGCGTTAACAGTTGCTATGGCATCGTCAACCTGTGCCGAGAAATAAAACGTCTTGAATCCTTTTTGTTTGGCTAGCCTAAACAAATCCGTGTCACTTGATGAACTCTGCCTAATATTATCTGGCTCTCTGACGATGTTCAACATGAGTTTCACAGAGGCTATTGTGGCAACGGCCGCGGAGACTCCTTGCGCATAATAGACATTATTTTCTAGGGCTAATTTTTTGAGCTCTGGAGTTGTATCGTGTTCATATCCAAAGAGGGACATATGTTTATAGTTAACGCTTTCTCCGATGATATATACGATATTGATTGGCTCTTTGCTCTCAGGTTTTTTCAGAGCAATAATTTGATAGGGCTCATAATGAGGAGCGTTGGAGTCCATCAATTTTAACAAAAAATATCCGAAGAGGGCATTCGTTGAGTTTTCTATTGTGAATTTTCCCTCGTTTGGATTGAGCTTACAGGTGCCTGAATCATAAACTCTAAAACAATTTAAGAGTAAAAATCCTATTAATATCCAGGTTCCTGATTTGTTTTTATATGTATTCTTAATTAAATAGAAAGCAAGAGCGAATGGAATTGCAACGATAGGAATTATATAGGCATAAGACAGAAACTTTGCAATGGCTTCCGTTATAACATCCGACATCTCCATCCCCATAAGATATAAAGAGAACGGAGATATTTGTTTCCCAAAATATGCGATATGGAAAAACTGCATAATTTGCAATGTGGCAAGGCAAACAATAACGGATCGTGACAAAGTTTTGTTTGGAGTTAAGACAAGTCCGATGCTGAGTGGCAGAAGCAAAAATAAGATTGTAAAATGTTCGGACAGCCTGAAAGATTTGTGAAATATCCAAAATATAAAATCAGGAGTGATAAACAAAAACAGCAAAGCAAAAATTGCTATAATTGTTTTTCTCAGAGTTTTCACGCTTGTTTTTGCTCCTCGAATTTTTTGTTAAATCTTTTGGAGAAGAACAGGACGCATAAAGCAATTATTGCAAAAAACGAACTTGCAACAAAAGCCATCCTCATGGAATAGGCCTCAGAAATTGCACCAAAAATCCAGCCGCCAGCCAAAAGAGAAATAGCGCATGCAAAATTGAAGATTCCTATGCCTGTCCCCTTTAAATCTGCTGGGATAATATCGATAATTTTAGCGGGGAAGATGCTCTGTGAAATCCCCGTGTAGCATCCTAGGAAAACCAAGGCCACCATCATGAGGGCAATGTTATTCCCGAATATAAACAACATATCTGAAGCTATAAAAACAATGATTCCAAGGATGAAAACATTTTCTCTGCTCTTAAGCTTGTCCGAAAGAATTCCGGCTGGAAGGGCTATAAAACTGCTGGCTAAACTGTAGCAAATCATGCAGATAGGAGCAAGATGGCTTGGGAGATGCAAAGATTTCGTGACATATATGATGACTATAGATTCTGTTACTTTGGATATCATATACGTGCAGGCAACGCACATTAAGACCCAATATCTCGGGCCAAGATTTTTAATATCTTTGATTGTGATTTTTCTGTATTTTTTTCCTTCTTTTGGAAGGGTGTTTGTGTGCTCTCCCTTTTTGTCCATTACAAACAGAGCGATGACAACGATAGCCAAAAATGACGGGATGCCGGCCATCCAAAAAATAAATTGGAAATCATCCCCGGTTTGTTTCATTAGAACGTATGCGATAATAGCGCCGACAACGGATCCAAAAGCAGCCAAAGCCTGTCTTAATCCGAAGCATGTCGCCTTCATTCCCTTTGGAGCCCAATCTCCAACGATTGCGTCTCTTGGGGTTGCCTGGAGTCCGTTGCCGAATCTCTCAAGAATTTTCGATTGAAATAAAGGCCAATACGATGTTGCAATAGCCTCTAGAGGTTTGGCTATAAAAAGGAAGAAGGCGCCAATCAAGAAAATAAGCTTGCGATTCATTAAGAAATCACTGACAACTCCAGAGCCGATTTTAATAAAGAAGGAGAAGGAATCAACGGCACCATCGAGGAAACCTATTCTGCCGAGATCTATGCCTATTTTATCATGAAGATAAAGCCCAAATATGCTGAAGATCATTAATGTCGATGTGTTAATCAAAAAAGAAACAAACGCGACGGCTTTTATTGTTCTAGGGATTTTAGATATTATTGAAGGCATAGGATTTACTTGTTTCCTCAAAAAAAAAACTAAGGATCGGCAAACCCTTCGTAGTTTTAATTTCAGTTAACAACTTTGTCCCCACAGGATAGCATTTTTTAAAAATGATTGCAATGCAAAAAAGAACGTGTAAAATAATGATAGCTAGATATGTAGAAATGTTGGGTTCTCCTATTTGATATATATCATTCTCAAAATATTTTCAGAGCAAGCAGTTTTTTGCTGGTATATTGGGAGGCAAATTAAGCTTCGCACTTTTTAATTAGAAACCTGCAACTCGTTGCTTCAGGCTAAGTTTTGTTTATTGTAACTTGTGTGGATTTACTAATCCTTTAATAACATCGCAATTGTTCACGCCCTGCATAAAGATCATTATAGATTGATTGTCATTTGATAATTCATGTTTTGCACAAATGTGCAAAAACTTCTTGACACTTAGTTAGATATTTTATATCATGATAATGAGAATATGTTCATAAGTGGTATTTATGCGTCCAAAAAAATGTAGATGGATTACGAATAGGCCAAAGGCTTGTTTTTTTAAACCACAAGGGATCAGGATGTTGGATTTAAATGTTTGCACACTATCAGAGGAAGGACTAGAAGCCGTTCGGTTAGCTGATATGGAGCAATTAGACCAGGATGCAGCGGCCTTACTAATGGGTATATCTCGCTCAACCTTTTCTAGGCTTGTCAATGATTCAAGAAAAATTATTGCTACAGCTCTTGTTAAAGGATGCGCATTAAAAATCGAAGGCGGTCATTTTTCTGTAGTAAATTCAGAAAAGAATGATGAAATGTATCACAATTTGAAAGGAGAAAATAAAGATGCCAAATAGAGATGGAACAGGACCTTCAGGCGATGGCCCAACAGGACAACGTTTAGGAAATTGCACGTCAGATGTCTCAAACACAGAATTGCAACAGTTCCAATTTAATAGAAACGGAGGCATGGGCAGAGGACGTGGAAATGGACGTGGCAGAAATTTTGATCAATGTTGGAGATTAAAAATTGATTCTTGTTATGAGCTGTTGAAAGATATGCAACAGAAAATAGACATTCTATCAAAACAAGAGCCTAGCAAATAATATTGCCTATAGTTAATATAAGTGATGCATATTAGCATCTATGTATCACTTGTACTAATTTTATTAAAAAGCAGCATGAAGTACACGCTCATATGGTAATGTAATGCCATATATCCTTATGGTAAAACAAAAGTGTAAATTATATTAAATATAAATAATTTTATTGAGCGACTGTATTTAAAATGAAAGAGGTTTTAAAATGATCAAGAAAATATTGAAAAATGCAATATTGTCGGCTGTGTTTGTGGCAGCTGCCTGCTATTCAATGACAACAACTCAAGCAACTAATAAGGATGACAATCAAAAATCTTTAAATGTTGCTCGTTCAACAAAAATGCTAAAAAGAGATGGAACAGGGCCTCAAGGCAATGGGCCAACAGGACGACGACTAGGAAATTGCACAAAAGATACTTCAAATAATGAGCTTGGCAATAAAGAAGGTGCGCTCAAAAATTCAGATCAATATTTGAGAACAAAAATTGACGCATGTTATGAACTGCTGCAAGATATTCAGCGGAAGATAGATGTCTTGTCAAAACAAGAGCCTAGCAAATAATATTGCCTTTAGTTAATACAAGTGATGCCTATTAGCACCTATGTATCACTTGTACTAATTTTATTAAAAAACAGCATGAAGCACACATCCATATGGCAATGTAATGCCATATATTATTATGGTAAATCAAAGTATAAATTACGTTAAATGCAAATAATTTTCGTTTTGTCTATTGCTAATGCGAAATTAGCATGCTACACTTAAATTGATTAAAAATTTTACAACATTCATAAGACAAAAGTTTAAAGTGTTGGAGATAAAAGTCTTTAAGAGCCTGCTTATGCTTCCCAGGTAACAGTTTGCAAAGCACAAATTGCGCTATTTGCCTGCCAATTCAGCGCCAATTAACTCCATCCTAGGTAGAGCGCGTCCTTTTTCGGATCACTTTAAACTTATACAAATCTTTTTATCTTCTTGCTTTAAGCAGAAAATCGTGGTACAATCCATTTGATTCGGTCGTAAAGAGTAAATTCTACCGAATGCAATATTGGAAAAAATTAACCAAGGGATTTAGCCTTATTTGTTAATTTTCTCTTAGATGATGTTAACAAAACTTAACCCTTTTAATTTTAACCAAAAGAAAGTATATTTACAATGCAACAATTTGAACAACTTGGAATATCAAAATTGATTATTCCCTCTCTGCAGAAGATGAATTTTACAACTCCTACAGAAATACAAAAAAAAACGATCCCATTTGCGATAGATGGCAGAGATGTTTTGGCCTCGGCTCAAACAGGCACAGGAAAGACAGGAGCTTTTTCTATTCCACTGGTTTCAAGCCTTGTCGACTCACAAAGGCGAGCCTTGATTTTAACTCCGACCAGAGAACTAGCTGCCCAAGTCTTGGGAGTTATCCGTGATGTTATAGGAACTAATTCTGCAATTAAGACGGCGTTCCTCATCGGCGGAGAAGCAATGAGCAAGCAATTAAAACAACTTCAAGGAAATCCAAGAATTGTTGTTGGAACTCCAGGACGGATCAACGATCATCTTCGCAGAGGTTCTTTGGACATTTCAACGACTGATTTTCTGGTTGTTGACGAAACAGACAGAATGCTGGACATGGGATTTAGCGTGCAAATTGATGAGATTATTAAGCATATGCCAAGCCAAAGGCAAACTCTTATGTTTTCGGCAACCATTTCCAAAGAGATCGTTGGACTTTCGAA
>CAXNGE010000012.1:0-8525 GCA_964201935.1 Alphaproteobacteria bacterium
AGCTAATTCTTTGGATCCGTACCCAGGCTGAAGAGTTTCAAATTTGAGCCATTCTTGATAAACACTATCTACCATTCCTAACAAAAGCAAATTTACAGCCTGTCGTTGAAGCCCCATATCCAGAGCCACCTCTTGAGATATTAAAGGTATCTGACTACTACAAAGTGGAATCATAAAAGTTCGAACCTCGCAATCGTTTTCTGAATCCTCGGAATGGATAGCATATTTAGTGGCATCATTAAAGTCATGCACCCAAGACATTTTATCTCGCACAACCCCAGATTGAACCTCTTCCTCTTGGCCCAGACTCCATCGCAACAGATTATCAACAATAAGAGATATGGCCATTGCACTGATTTGGCCTGAGTCCCCCAAGCCAAGACGATTATCTCTCACTGCCAACTTATGGATCTGCAAAGTCCAGGAAAAAACAGAGCGCCACTCTTCTGATGTTACCACTTCTTTCTTTGCTAGATTTATATAAGATCTAATCACTTCGGTAGCCATCTGTACGACATCTTGAACAGGAGTTTTGGCTATAAGCTCTCCTTTGTAATTAGTCACATTATAAGTCTGATAAAACAAGTCATCTATATCTCTGCTCTTTGTGTAACCTAAGGTTTTCTTAACTATGCTACCCAATATTTCACGCAATTCCGGATCCGCGACTTCGTTAGTAGCCGATTTAACATATGAATCTGTAACCCTAAAAAGAGGAAGAATAAACTCATCTGCTAAACCTTTAATAGAAATCATTTTATTTATAGTTTTGACAATAAGCTTATAGTCATTTAGCTTTAATTTTAAGGGTTTTATCGTTATTGCAACGAATTGTTGTAGGTCAGTTAGATTAGTTTTAATCTCTTGTTCTGACATGTTTGCCAGTTGTTTCAACAATGGAGTAAACATTTTACCAGATCGATCTTGCAACCTTTCCACAGAAAAGATAGATTTGTTTTTTTGAGCAAGGAATGCTTGAATTAGTTTTATAGCATTCATGGAAAATGCAACAGGAACTTCGTCACCAAATCCTTCAAGTTTATCAGCGACAGGGCACACGAATCGAGTCTGCACCTCCTCTCCATTATTAGTAGCTTTTATTATCCCTTCTATAATCGATGCAAATTCCTCTTGACTAAATTCCCTCGTCTGCATATCAGATATAATTTGTTTGGTAACAGCCATCACAGGATTCCAATACTCGCTTTTTGGATCTATATTATTGAGCTCCCCAACCCAGGACTGAACCTTTCCATCATTATGCTGAATCTTTTTCGTAGCGGTTTCAAGGACAACATTCTTCTCTACGGACGGTTTTGAAGCCTGAAAATCCTTGTTATTCAGCTGAATCGTCTGATTGCTAGATGGTTTTTGTGTTGTTGCAGTATTTATATTCAAAGCCTTTTCTAAAAGACCTTTAAGATTAAATCCATCATCATAGATTTTGGTGTCCCTCATAAGGTCTTGTGCATGGACATTCTGTTTTTTAACTTTTGCTAATTGGCCTTTGATATTGTCAGAGGCACTTTGCATAATTAATTGTTTGTCACATGTAATTCTTTTTAAAAGGCATTGTGCCATTTCTATTGCATCATATCGCAAGCCCATCCAATTTACATTGCTATCATCTATAGTGCCCCCATAATTGACCGGCAAATCGAAGTGCTTCACATCATTTTTTAACGATTGGATTTCAAAAATGATTTTAGCTGCTTCTTGAACAGAGCTCAGAAGCCATGGGCGCCAATCTTTGTTACACCAATCTGGCCTGTCAGGACGATTTAAAATGTCTTTAGCGATTTCTTCAACATTGTGATATTCTGCGTTAACATTTGCACTCAACATTACTGCCATAATATTGCACAAGCCCATAATTTTGGTTGCTTTTTTCATTTAAAACTCTTTTAAAAAATTAGTTACATAACACCACCTACTATTTATAGTAACATACTTACAAATAAACAGCAATATTCTATTGACTGCCTCAAAATCAGCGTATTAAACTAAACATAGTCGTTATTCACGCCATCTCCCCCATCTCGTCTAAGCAAGTCTTTGTCAATAATAAAAAAACATCGATTGCAAAGTCACTTAGTATATGATAGTGTCACGACCATATCAATATTTATTGAACCTTTAGGAGAATAGCAAAAAGGGAAAAGAATTACAGCCAATATAGCATTAACGATTGGAACGACATAAGCAACAACAATAAGACAAAAGATGCCACCGGATCCGTATGAAGGAACCGCAGAGCAAGCCAAGAGAATCAGCATCCTAAATGAGCGCTCTTGCTATTATGCGAGTGACGAAATAACCTCAGATACGACGACTGAGGCCCTTGAGTCCTCCGGCGCAAATATATAAAATATGTATAAAATTTTATGGGCGTTTTTTTATTTTGACAAAAGGCAGATTTATTTGCCAATATGTATATAGGGGTCGGATTTAAAGGGCATAAAAGAAATGCAAAATAATGTTCAAAATTACACGCGCACAGAAAAAAGAAAGATTAAACCGTGGACGATGGAAGAGATTCACAAGGTTCAATTATTGTTCGAAAACAAACGCAGGATAAAGGAAATCGCAAGGGTCGTTGACAGGAGCGAGTCCGCCGTCAGTAAATTCCTCAGCAGATCGGGCATAAGAAAAGCCATAACTTTGTCAATTATTTTTGCAATAAAAGCAGGGGCTCTGCCTTTTGCTGGCTTTGATGAAGCGCAAAATAACACTATCCAAACAAATTCGGCTGGTATTCAGTTCACATTAGGCGCCGATCTAGTAGAGCAATGCAGAACCAATTGCTGAACAAAAACAGAAAGAGGCCGAAAAACAGGAGAGAGAGAGAGAAAATCTCAATGAAGCAATTGAAGATCTTTCCTGGACGAATCAAGAATTGACGGCAGAAAACGAACATCTGAAAGAACAAGTCGAAACACTGCAGAAAGCTTATTTCAAGCATAAAAATGAGCAAGAAGAAGTGGATTATGAACGGATGAAAGCGATGTTAAATGAATGTATACGGGAGAATGAAGAAAAGGACAATGAGATAAAAAGATTAAAAGAGGAGTTAATTTTAGCAAAAAAGGGCAAGAAATAGCTAAAACACGCAGTATAATGGAGCTCTTAACAAAGATCTCCAAAGATCTCAAAAAGTTTCTTGTAATGTGCGTCGACGATGATACACTAAAAATAAAGTGGTTACCATAAGTGGATACATATGAAGAATTTACTGATTTTATTGTTATTTTTCGCGTCAATAGAGGCATTTGCTACAAATACGCAGGATTATGAAATGTTGATTCAGATGTCTAATGAGGCACGTTCCAAATTAGTATCCGAAATGTCGCCAAGCAACGTGCAAGCATTCTACAAATTTGTTACAGAGCAAGGGATCGAAAAAGATAAAGAAATTGCACAGTTACGAGCTGAACTTGAAGAAGCTGAACTTGCTAAAAGGAAATAATCCAACAAAAGAGCTTTCTGCATAATGGGCTCTTTTTTCAAAGAAGGTCTATAAAACAAACACAGTAACAACTACTAACAATCCAGCAACAAATATTGCGACAAATATTAGAACTGTTGCAAAAAAAGTAACAAACAAGTAAGGAGAGAGCGCTAGGCAAGAATTAATTATACTAAAACCAGTTCGACGTTGCGAAGCTGCCCCTGCGGAAAGCAAGCTTTTTGACGACAAAAAAACATAAAAGAGCGCGGCATTCAAGTCGGTTGAGTATACAAACAACAATGGTCTCGTTAATCTTCTCATCAAAAACAATTTTGTTGGAAGAGATTCCGCTCCTAATTTAGTGGCACTTTCACAGTGTATTTTTGTTTATCATCGCTAAAATCTTGCGGATCAGTTTCAACAATAGCGTTCTTTTCCCCCAAAAGCTCCGTTAGTTTGGCCTTTAATCCAAGAACCTGTTTCCTGCTGAGTTTTGTTGATAATGTTACCTTGGCCTTGTCTGCCTCTGAGATGACTTCATAAGTGCCTCCAATTTTTGGAGCTTTGAACGATGGGGAATCGATGAGTCCAGCTGCGTTAAGATCTATGAGAACTTGTTTCGCCTCTTCCTCAGAAATTTTGCCATCACCGTTTCCATTTTTAAGGGCTCCGCCAAAGCGAGTTGATGCGTCCTTATCATCTCCCGGAAGAGCGCCAAATGTTGTGTTGTATTCTGCAAACTTCATTTGCAGAGTGTGGATGTCGCTGGCAACCGATTTTATTTTAGCTCCATCTAAGACATCCACTCCCTTTAGAGTTGCTCCTGCGATTATTCCGATGATAAGAAGGACGATAGATATTTCAATTAGGGAAAATCCATCTAGTTTTTGACGCAATTTCTCTCTCATTTGTTGCTTCCAGGAGTAGGTTTCTTTTCCTTAACATCCTTCAAATCTTTGCCAGCACTTTCTGAAATTTTTTCGGCTTCTTGCTTTTCATCTTCTTTTTTTTCGGATTTATGATCAGAAGACTTTTTCTCCTCAGGATCTTTCTTTGTTGCCTCCTTTTTCTCGGAATCTTTTTTTTCAGTCTTAGAATCTTCAGGCTTCTTTTTATCTATAGTTTTTCCATCATTTTTCTCAGTTTTGTCTTCAGATGGTTTGGATTTTTCGGATTTATCATCCTTAGAATCTTCCGCAGCTTTCTTGGTCTGAGTTTCTTTTGGCGGCTCTTTCTTAGCAGGCTCCGGCTTTGGATTTACTTCTTTTCCCAATTTTTGAAGATCTTTTTTAGTGCCTTCAACTTTTGCAGATGTTTCTTGCGTTTTTTGAGCAAATTTTTCAATTTCCCTTCCTTGCTCTTCATCTGGGCCCATCAGTGAGTTTGCCGTGATATCTTGCTTCAGTTCAGTTATTTTTTTGTCTGTTTTTTCAACTTCAAGTCTCAATTGATCGTTTTTAGCGCTAATATCGGAGAGTTCTTTCATAAGATCCTCTGCGGATTTATCTTCCTTGGCAAACACACAACAAGATGCACACATGCACAACAATAATAGATTATAAAATTTCATAGAAAAACTAACCTCCCCACGAGGAACATCCATACTATTATTATATCTCATTTTCTTTGGCAGTGTGTAATATTTTTTGCATTTTTGAACTGCAAATTGGTAAAATGACTGTGTCTGTAAAAATTTTTGGTATAAACGCATAATGTTTGAAGGTCTGTCTAGTAAACTACTCTCTATATTTGACAACATTAGAAAGAGAGGAGTTTTAACTGATGAAATAATAGACGCAACAATCAGAGAAATCAGAGTTTCCTTGCTGGAAGCGGATGTAGCCTTAAGCGTCGTTAGATCTTTCACAGAAAAGCTTAAAGTAGAGCTTAAGGATCAGAAAGTTATCAATAGCATAACTCCCGAGCAAACAATTATTAAAATAGTTTATGACGAATTGGTTGGTTTGTTAGGAAGTGGAGAAGAAGACAACAATCCAATTGAGAAGAGAAGGGGGGGCGTCCTCATAGCCGGACTTCAAGGAACAGGCAAGACAACGACATCTGCAAAGTTCGCAACCCTTCTTAAGAACAAATGGAAGAGAAAGGTTCTTTTAGTCTCCCTTGACACTGCAAGACCCGCTGCGATAGAGCAACTCCAAAAGCTCTCCGATAAAAATGGCATAGATTTTTTTAATGATATTGATTTATCCAAGGATACTCCCGTTTCCATTGCAAAAAAAGCATCAAAACTTCAGGATGATTATGATGTCATTATATATGACACGGCGGGAAGACTTTATATAGACGAAGATCTGATGAATGAAGTTGCCTCTGTTAAAAAAATCATAAATCCACGGGAGACAATCCTCGTTATAGACAGCATGATGGGGCAGGACGCAGTTAATACAGCGAAAACATTCAATGAAAATCTCGGAATCACGGGACTCATATTAACGAGAGTTGACGGAGACAGCAGGGGAGGGGCGGCACTTTCTGCTAAATCTGTCACAGGATGCCAAATAAAATATATGTGCACAGGGGAAAAGATAGATGACATAGAGGTCTTTCATCCTGACAGAATTGCCTCTAGAATATTGGACAAAGGAGACGTCTTGAGCCTCGTTGAGAAGGCCATGGATGAAAATATAGCCGCAGAAGTTAAGGAGGTCTCAGTTGGAAAGGACTTTGATCTTGCTGGGATGGAGACATATCTAAAACAGATGGAAAAAATGGGAGGAATAGCCGGATTCTTGAAATTTATTCCTGGAATGGGAAAGATAAAGGACGCCATAAAAGAAGCCAATATCAATGACAAGATGATTGCAAGACAGATCGCGATTATTCGATCGATGACGATGTTTGAAAGAAAGAATCCAAAGATTTTAAACGCATCCAGGAAAAAGAGAATAGCTAGCGGTTGCGGCCAGGAGGTTTCTGAGGTTAACAGACTCCTAAAGCAATTCGATCAAGTGAAGCTCATGATGACGAAGTTTTCTAACCCTGGCATGGCAGCTAAATTAATGAATAGGATGAAATAACAATGATTAGAGCAATTTTATTTAATGCCTTTTTCTGGCCTGGATTTGTCGGATATTTGGCGATAATGTATCCCTTCACATATTTTGCAAATCAAAAACAAGTCTGCAGATTCGTCTATAGAAAAGTGACTAGATGGATGCTGTTTTGTTTGAGGGTTTTTTCTGGAATAAAACATGAGGTTGTTGGAATCGATAAGCTGAAAAAACAGCTTGAACATGGACCTGTTATTATTGGATGTAATCATCAATCAGCTTGGGAGACGTTTGTGTTCTCTTTATTTTTTGAAGAGTTAACGGTCGTAGCCAAAAAAGAGCTGTTCAAGCTTCCAATTGCCGGGATATATTTTGATAGATTAAAATGCATTCCCGTTGATAGAACATCTGTCGTCTCCGCCATAAAAAGCCTCATAAAACATGGCAAAATTGCATTGGAAAACAGGCAATCAATTGTGATTTTCCCGAATGGCACAAGGGGATTGTCTTCCGAGAAAGCCGAATATAAAAGCGGAATATTTGCATTATATAAAACGCTAGGAATCCCGGTTGTCCCATGTTATGTGAATTCCGGAGAGTTCTGGCCAAGGAGAGCGTTCAAAAAAAAGAAGGGCACTATAATTCTCGAATTCAAAGACGTGATATTGCCGGGATTGGATAAGGAATCATTTATGAGCACATTCGAGGAGAGGCAGGCTATCTGAGTTGATAGCTCTGCCGGTTTCTGAGAATTTTCTGCCTCCTCGATAAAATGGCTTTGCTCTTCCTCAGTTAAATCATCCCATTGGGGGAAGACTTGTCTAAGGAGGAACGCGTAATCGATCCTTGGCAAAGAGAAGGGCGGAGGTTAATTGTATACTCCGCCTTGGAAAAAATCACCATAAACTAACTTGTTTGAATAAGAGCAACAGCATTCACAAGTTCCAATATTCTCGCCTTAACGTTTTCATCCTCTATAGATCTGAAAATTGACAGCAATTTTTTTTCTAGATCAACTCCAACATCGATTTCTGCCTCCTGTAAGGAAATAGAGTCCATAAAATAATTAGGGTGAACTTTCAATCCTCTGCAAATATTTATAAAGGTTGGCATCGTTATATTGCTGATGCCCTTCTCATATTTTTGCACTTGTTGAAATGTAACTCCAAGAAGCCCAGCCAAATCCTTCTGAGTCATTTTTAGGTGCTTGCGACGTTGCTTTATTTTTTCTCCAAGCCAAAAGACTGGCTTGTTTAAGTCATCAGAACAATATTGCATACATATCCAAAAAAAACATTAATTAAGCAGATTCAGTGTAGCATATAAAAAATATTGTTTCAAAAAACATTAAAAAATAGATATAAATTTTCTTTTAGATAGTGCATTTTTTGCTTTTAGCCAAGATCGGTAAAAAGATGTTAATTTTTTAAAGCGCGTATGATAAAATATCACAATTGCGTTTAATATAAATTAAAGACTGTGCACAAAAAACACAAACTAGCTATTGCTTTTGCGATACCAACATTGCTGTTATCGTATTTTATTTTTGTATATATATTCACAACAGACACTTTCAAATCTGTCTGGGGAGATGAATATGAAATAACAAGCGAAATCAAAAGCGTTTTAGAAACTCCGACGATGGAAAGATTGAAATCAGTTGATCAATCAGGCCCTGCCAGATATTTAGGTCCTGCGCTTCCAAGTTTCACAAGATATGAACACTCGCTGGGAGTTTGGGCTCTTCTAAAAAAAACGGGGGCGAGTCTCAAGGAACAGATAGCCGGACTTCTTCATGATTCATCCCATACAACGTTCTCTCACGTGTCAGATTTCGTGTTTGCGAATAAGTTAGGTGAATTCACTCAAAATGGCTATCAAGACCTGATACACATGGAGTTTCTGAAAAAAAGAGTGAATCTCCTAAAGGCTCTTGCAGAATTTGGGATAACGAATGACGATTTAAATCCGGATAAGCAGGAATATAAAAGGCTAGAGCAACCGCTTCCTGATATGTGTGCCGATCGTATTCAATACAACATTCACACAGGCGTTCTCTTTAGGCT
>CAXNGE010000013.1:0-8243 GCA_964201935.1 Alphaproteobacteria bacterium
CGATCTTTCATATCTTTGCAAACAATCTTGCGGAGGCGATCCAGTGCGAGAAACAGGAAAATGCTGTTCAGGAAAATGCTGTTAAAGTATCAGCGATTGGCACAAAGATGACCAAAGTTATGACTGGAATTTTGGCTCGGAAAAAAGACACAATGTTTAACTATCAAAACGTTGAGGAGTTTAACTATCAAAACGTTGAGGAGGTAAGACAGGGTCTTCGACAAATCACTTACTTCTCAACCCGTATGTTGCCGCCAGAGTTTAATACTGTATTCGAGTTTTCTTTTGCACCTAGTTGCGCTGAGACAATTATGAAAATTACAGGTGGAAGGCAAGCAATACCAGAAGCGTTCAAAAGAAGTGTGGTTCAGTACAGAGGCCCGCAACAGGCACTACAACAAGCAGGCTTGTTACAAGAGTTGCTATTTGAATCGCTACGAGCTAGAAATGATGGAAGAAATAACGTGACTACTATGCAGGCACTTGGTAATCAGAGTACAACTATGCAGGCACTTGGTAATCAGAGTACAGCATTGCAGGCACTTGGTAATCAGAGTACAGCATTGACCCAATTATTCCAAGAGGCAGTCCCAGAAACGAATTTTAATGGTAGTTATATTACAAAGCAAATAGTTAATGGTCAGGAACTTGTCCTCGATAATAAGCTCAACGATCAATATACTCAAACTGCTGCTCGTGAATTTGGTAATATTTTAGCGGCGACAGGAACAAATCCAGGTGAAGCATTACGATTAATGCAGCTTTTATACTCAGAACTGCTAGCGCACGGAAGAGACAAATATGATTTTGCTTTGCGTTTGCGCGCCCACATAGCAATATTAAAGAATCTCCTACAGAAGGAAAATGCCAGTGGAGAAGCGGACTATGATCAATGTATTGCAAATGCGTCAGCAGTCAAGCAATATTTCGAGGAAGCCAAGAATAAGAATTTACCGACACTAATCCCGAAAGACCCTCTCTTTTCGGAGCAGGAAATGACTGATATTTCAAAAATGTATGTTGCTGATCAATTTGATTCTCTCGCTGAGAAACTTCCAATCATGAAACAGAAAATGATTGCTCACCTTAAAAAACTAGCTGATGTACAGAAAAATCAAAAGTTAAGCCAAGAAGAGGAGAAAATACTTGATACAGAAATTCAAACATTGGCAAATAATATGAAAGCGGCAAAAGATCATGCAGATTTGCAAAAGATAATATCTGAACAGCAAATACAATCAGAGACTAGCAACAAATTTGAGGTGCCGTATCCTGATCAGTTAATGCTGTATATTGCGTTGTGGGCCTCAATAGAAGACATTCGAATTATTGAGAGTACTGTTGCAGCAAATAAGTCTCAGGGGATTAATTTTCCAGTTGCAGCGCTGAAAGAGTCGGAATTACTGCCGAAAGTAAGTTATGAAAAGAGGTTTCTTTATACTACTGACACTCTTAGTATAGAGAAAAGAGCTGAAGATGAAAAACGGTTTGCTATAGAGTGTCAAGGAGTCAAAAACCCCTATCGTCATTGTGGTCTTTACTCACTGAGTGATGGTATCATTCACGGCAGTTTCCAATTCTATGCATCACGTTTCAATGATGTAAAATTAAATGAAGTATTATTAAGAAACAAGTATGACGAAGACCAGTCTGGAAAAGAATATGTCAAATGGTTCGAATACATGATGCAATATGAACCTAAGAAGTTATTAACACAATTCTTAGATATTGAGCAGGAAAAGACATTTGTCTCACAGAAAATTTCTGCTGGGCAGGATTTGCAAACATTGCAAACGCGACTGAACTACCTGGAGGATATAGAGCCAAAAGCAAGAGAGTTGATAAAACTGGCACACAGTGAATTGAAAGAAAGCCAGATGCAGTTAGAAAAAGATGCCGCTGATCAATTTTTGAGAGAAATCCAGCAGTTATCTCCTGAACAAATAAATGCCATAAACTTGCTAAAAGAGGACTTGCTAAAAGAGGAGTTGAAAAAATAATATAATTCAGCATTCCTTGAATGATGGTATGGCGATTACGCGCCATACCATGAAGGCGTTGTAGGTAGATTGATACCTAACTTTGTCTTCAACTTTAATTTTCTCTGATTTGTTTGTTTAATTTGATCTTTTTCATCCTTCCATCCAAGGTGGCACTGTTGCAAGGTAAGAGTTGGGAACCAAATGCAACTACGAATGTCTTTGAATAACAGTGAGGCAGTTAAAAACAGAGTATCTTGGGGTGGGTTGAAAGTTAAAACATGTGATTTATTGAAAGTTTGGGAATATACTCACATTAGTTGGCTCTTGATTTTAGAATATAACTTAGCTGCAGTTGTGCTACATCTCCGCCAATTATAATTCTGATGTTCCGTCTTTAAAATGGACGGACATATTTTGCGATCTTGATTCGTCGAATTGTGCTTTTGTATCGATGATCTTTCCCGCCTCCTCTGTTATGAAACAGAAACCTTTATTGAGGATTTGTTGATATGAGCTTTGTCCAAGTCTGTCAGACAGGGTTTTTACTTTTTCAACGTATCTGTCCAAATAATTCTTAGAGAGCTTATCAAAGACCATGGCCTTGCTATTAAATGACTGCCTCTTTAGAGATAAATAATTTTCCAGACTAATAAGTTTTTTTGTTTGCAGTTTTAGTTTTTCTCTTTGGAAATAATTTTGGATGGCAATGGCAAACCTATCGACTTTATCATCAAATTTCTGAGAGATTGCAAGAATTGCAAATTGGGATGATGCGAGACTTTTTGAGAAACTCGAAACTATTGTTATTAATTCCCGAACAATTCTTCTGACGGCATTTTCGCTTCTGATAGAAAATTCTGATATCTGTAATTTTATTTCCGACAGAACGGGAGTTGCGAGTTCTATGGCGGCCGTTGGAGTTGGCGCCCTAAGATCTGCGGCGTAATCAATGAGGGTCGTGTCTGTTTCATGACCTATTGCTGAGATCACTGGGATTTTGCTATCAAAGACAGCTTTAACAACGATTTCTTCGTTGAAAGGCCAGAGATCTTCTATACTGCCACCTCCTCTTGCAACAATCAAGACATCGGGCTTTTTATCGATCATGAAGTTGAAACCTCTGACTGCGTTTGCCACTTGTTCTGCCGCTAGCCCACCTTGAACATTAACGGGCCAGACAATGACATGACAGAAGGGGAATCTATCCTCAAGCCTGTGCCTCATATCCTGAAGAACCGCCCCTGTTTTGGAGGTGACTATGCCGATTATACCTGGAAACTTCGGTATGTTCCTTTTCTTTTCGAAGTATCCAAGAGCAGCAAAGTGTTTCCTTCTTTCGTTGAGAAGCTTTAAGAGGGCTCCTTCGCCAGCAATCATAGCCTCTTCTATTATGAATTGATATTGAGACCTGGCAGGATAGGTTGTCACCTTACCTCGAACGACGATATCCATTCCATCCTCAAGATCAAACCCGATTTTTGTCCATTTCCAACAGATCGCATTAATCAAAGAATCGTTATCTTTTAATGAGAGATAAGTATGTCCTGAGGTGTGTTTCTTTAGGCCTGAAACCTCTCCCTGAATTCGAACTGCATGAAATTCTTTTTCGACTAATCCTTTTATAGCCCCAGATAATTCAGAGATTGTTAGGACTTTTTCGTCCCCGAAGATATGTAAGGAATCATTAATAGCGAGATTTGTAGACATAAATAAGATACCCGGAAAACCAAGAGAATGGTGGGCCCTGTAGGACTCGAACCTACGACAACTCCGTTATGAGCGGAGGGTTCTAACCAACTGAACTAAAGGCCCATCTCATATTTCTCATTTTATCAAATTCTACATCCGTGTCAATCATATTTTGCAAAAAAGAAATGGAGAATCCGAATGCATGGCAAAAATCAATCAGTCTATTTCTTTCTCTTCTGTTCTTTTAAGAAGACATTGACAGGAACATCCTTAAATCCGAAACTTTCTTTGAGATTATTGGTTATAAATCTTTCATGATCTTTCCTGACGTTTTGTTTGTTAGTCATAAAAATGAGGAAGCTCGGTGGAATTGATCCAACTTGAACGATATATTTCAACTTGAATCTTGCGGATCCGCTTTGAAGTAGAGCGCTGTTATTTATGGCTGCTAACCAATCGTTTAGCTCAGAAGTTTTAATTTTCTTTTTCTGTTTGTCACTGGTCGAAACGGCAATGCTCAACATTTTTTCAACGTTGTCTCCAGATGTTGCAGAGACAAACAAAAATGGCACATCCTTTAATTGAGAAAGACTTTTCTGGAAGTTCCTCTTTAAAAACTCAGGGACTTCATCCTTCTTATAAGGAGTTTTGTCATATTTATTGAATGCAACAACGAGAGCTTTTCCTTCAGCGATTATATTGGATGCTAGAGTTAGATCTTGTTTTTCTATCTCTCCGCACTCAAGGCTTGAGGCATCGATGAGCAAAATAACAACGTCAGCGTATTTGTATGCTTTCCTTGTATTTGAAGCAGAGATTTTTTCTAGGACATCTTCAATTCTGGCTCTTCTCCTCAGACCTGGGGTATCAAGGATCTTGATTTTTCTTCCATGGAACTCAAATTCTGATTCGGAACTTTCTCGAGTCAGTCCTGCAAAATCGGCTACTAATTGTTTTTCCTCACCAAGGATCTTGTTAACAATTGTGGATTTTCCGACATTCGGCCTGCCAACAATTGCCAATCTTATCGGCAGATCTTCTTCGGCCGCGTCTTCATCGATTTCCTCTTTAAAAGAGTCAGGAATTATAGAGTTTAAGAGCTCATAGAGATCATTGACATTATTACCATGCTCGGCGGATATTTGAATCGTGTCTTCGAATCCAAATTCTGTGGCCTCTGTATATGTTGCATTTGCTTCTTTTTTCTCGCCTTTGTTGACGACGACGATGATCCTCTTTCCCGTTTTCCTTAAAATATCAGCAATCTCTAAGTCATAGGCAGTAATGCCAACATATCCATCAATAACAAAGAGTATTAAGTCGGCAGACCTTATTATCAAGTTTAGTTTTTTAGTGATGGCATCCATTAATTCTGGAACATTGTCGCATTCGTTATAGTCAAACATGCCAGGAGCATCGACTATTGTTGCTTTCTTGCCCCAGATATCAACGTCCATCTCCTTCGCATCTCTTGTGACTCCGGGTCTATCAAAGGTCAACGCACTTCGCGTTTTTGATATTCTGTTGAATAAAGTCGATTTCCCGACGTTAGTCCTGCCGATTAAAGCTATTTTAAAATTATCTGATTGCATATATCTCAGCTCTATCTGTCATTGCATACATAGTTTCATCGATGATCATTGGAACCTTAGAAATGATTCCTCCAATATTAATTTGCTGTTTGAATGATCCAGTTGAAGGATCGAAATAGTCAATGTTTCCATTGTCATCAAAGACTGCTATGTTTCCGTTAATCATAATCGGCCCCGAGGTAAATGCTGGCTTTTCATCTTTCTTGCCAATAACAGCAGAACCATCAATTATCCATTTGATGGATCCATCCTCCATAGAAAGGCAAGTGAGAAAGCCTGTGTTAGATAGAATAAACGCCCAACCATTCATAATCACTGGTGCGTTCATTGTTCCAAATTCTTGCTCCCAGATCCTAACTCCTGTTGCCGCATCTATAAGCGCAGTCTTTGCCTCTGAGGTTGCCACCATAACGAGGCCTGAATTTATAACTGGGCTAGCGACAATATGCGAGAGGACAAAGCCGCTCTCTGAAGTGTTTGATGAAAAAAGAACGTCAGACCAAACATCGGCACCATTATCAAGGCTTAATGATGTTACATCACCTGATGAATAGGCGCATATGACTTCGTTCCCATTGATTGCCGGAGTGCTTGCCGCCATCATTATCGTCTGCTCTTCCTTGCCGGCCGTCTTAGACCACACGACTTTTCCTGTTTTGGCATCAAGAGCCATCGTCTGGTTATTAACCGTTGTGACAATAAGCTTTCCTGCGGCATAGATAGGCGCGCCCTTTAGCGGCGCCTTAAAGTTTTCAGACCATAATTCTTTTTGAGTTTTGGAATCGATGGCGAGGACGTTTCCTATATTTGTTGTGATATAGAGTATACCATTATCAGCCGTTAAACCTCCAGAAAAGGAGCCTTGACTTGGCTGAGGTGCGACTGACAGTTTCCAAACTTCGTCTCCATTCTTCTGGCAAAGACAGCGCAAGACACCGTATGAATCAATGGTATATATATTACCTCCGAAAGAGATTGGAGTGGCATTAATAGGGCCGCTTCCAAAGGATGTTTTCCAGAGCAATTTCGAATGAGAGCTCATTTTGTGATTTATTGAATTATGCTGCTTGTTACCATTAACATCGACATATGAGCTTTGGGAAGTAGCCCCAGAAATTTGCACTTTAACGCCAGACAACTCTTTGTTGATGTTTTTAGCTTTGTCGATTGTCTTCAGGAATTCTTCTCTCTTGCCCTGTAATATTTCTTTCTTATCACAGGCTGTGAGCCCGGCAACTAAGCATGTCAATAATATAAATTTCTTAGTGTTTTTCATTTTTTGCTCTCCTATTATTTGTAAATATTCTCAGTTTATAATCCTGCCTGAATTTTCAAGTTTCTTCTCTGTCTGTTTCATCTGAGATGGTAGAGAGGATTCAATCACATCTCTTTTGCTTTCCTCTTTGTCTTTCAATCTCGCCCACAATGGTTTCTTTTGCCCTTCCCTATCACAAAATGCCAATTTAGGCTCCTGTGTTTCTTTCGATTGTTTCGAAATTTTGTTAAGCACGTCCTGGTCTTTCTTGGATTTCCAAGCTTTGCCATCTACGATAACAGATTTCTCTTTTACTTCACTTTTGAACTCTTTCTCTTTCTTGACTATTGGAATATTGTCAGTATAACAGTTACCATCTGTTGTTAAAAAAATAAACCCCAACAAAATCCACGGCTTCATATTATTTGCTCAGGGACTGCAAAAGCACTTTGGCTCTTTCCGCCATGTCCGATGGAACGCCTGTTGTTTTAATCAGAGCTTCCAGTGAGGACTTTGCCAGATCATTCTTTCCGAGCTTTATATAACAGAAAGCCAAAGACTCTTTAGCCAAAAGTCCCCAAGAACATTTCACATATTTTTCTGACAACTCTTTGATAAATCCGTCAATACTAGATAAAATCTCCTGGGTCGACATTAAATCAAGACTTGCATTGACATAAAATATGTATGCCAGATCTTTGATGAGAGGGTTAACCTTGGAATCTTGGGATATTGTTTTATATTGATTCAAGGCCTCTTTGTCATCTTTTGCTCTTAAAACAGAAGCATATTCCAGTTTTGCTAATGTTGCATAATCTTTCTTTGAAACGTTGGAGAGCTCCCTAATTTGAGGGAGAGCCTTTTCGATATCTCCGCTCATAATCTGAGCTTGAACAGCACTAAACTTCGAAGAAATCGCCTCTCTGTCTATCGTGTCCTGTCTTTGCCACATGCTATAAACCGAAACCCCAATAAGCAAGGCGCAGGAAGCATAGGTTACGAGCTTCCCATATTTATCCCAGAGTTTTTGCCAATTTTCATTGCGGATTTCCTCGTTAATGCTCTCTATGAAGCTATCTTCCATTCTTTCTTCGCAAGTTTTGCAAGGTTTTATAGGTCCCTTTTCCTTCGCCATATTCAAAACACCATTGAAGGCACGTAACTGCTACCATTCTACTACAATTTTCCCTGAAACAAAAATACTTTCACTTTGGGATAAAAAAGGTTTTTACAATTAATTGTATTTTAACACTTTTAGCCTAGCATTAATGTATGAAGTATTTTGAACAAAGAGAATAGTATGTCGAAAAAAGGGATAATTGCCGCTCTGATCATTTTTTCGGTTGCTTTGACCGGATATCTTGTTATGAAGAACAAAACTTGTGACTTAAAGGTATGTGAAACAAAACAGACAGGCGAATCTGAGCAAAAAAAAATTATTGTGAAGAAAACTGTCATTGCTAAGGATCTGCATTCCGATATACTGAGACTCATAGAATCATCTGATCAAGTTATTAAAGGCGTCTCGAAGAAACAGGCCAAGGCCGAGTTGGCCACGAGAGCCGGAACAAAGCCAGCGGTAGACACAAAGCCAGTTAATGTTTCAGCCTTACCGTATGATATTTTGATATTAATTGCAAAATCTCCAGCCACAATCGCTGGAATAACTTCAAAACAAGCTTCGGAAGAAATAGTCTTCAGGGCTCTTGTTGTTGATTCTGATTG